>JAQWAM010000288.1 GCA_028707675.1 Kiritimatiellia bacterium
CGCTCCCTATCGCTTGCACTTGTCGCAAAACGGGCAACAGTTTAATCTTGTGTCGGATAAAGACCCTTCGGCGGCGCATGGCCCGTTTGCCGTCACCAACGGCGCCAAGGTTACTCTGGGGCAGACGGTGATGACAGTTGTCAGGGTTCCTGCCCGGCTGGAGGTAGCCTTGCGGCATGCTGATAAAATTAATCAGGTGCCGTTGATCGGCATTGCCGCTTGCGACCGGAATCTGACGGGTGAGCTTCACGCGCTGCGCGGCAAATTCGCGGCGCTGGCGGCAAGGGTCGACGCCGAAACAGCGGGCGTGGTGTTTCAGGGGGTGCCGCGTGTGCGTTCCAGAGCCGCGGGCGGAAACTTCAGCCCGGTCGTGCAGGTGTCACAGCGTGACAAGCAGAACGCGCGAAAAGGCGCCGAACTCAGCGCCGTCAATTTCTTGGAGACATTGTTCCGCCGGCATTTCCGTATACGTTCCCAGGCGATCACCGACGGCAGCGTATATCATTTCGGCATGCCGCCGGGCGACTATGTTCTATGCGCGATGCAGAAAGTCAAAGATGCGCAGGCGCAGGGCCTGGCCGGTTCGTCCACCGCGCTCTGGTGGACGGCGTTCAGCTTTGACGGGGAGCGCCCGCTGTCGATCATTCTCAGTGAAAAAAACGCGATTGGCTGGCGAGATGTTTTTGGTTTGGGCAATTGAGGCAAGGAGCGCGGTCCTTCTGGCTCTCCTAAACTGCCCAAGCCGGTCGGTGTGCTGACGGTCTCTAACATGCAGCTTGAGGATATCGCCAAGCGCTCGGGCTTTTGCCACGCCCAGTACCTGGCGGTGCTGTTCAAGAAAGTATACGGCCTGACGCCCTGTGAATACCGCCGCCGGAACTGATAAACCGACAAAGTTTCGGCTTTTAAAAATTTACATGCCCGCACTTGACGGCACGGTCGTTATGTGCTATGTTTTTTGCATATTGAAACGACTTTAGCATATTGGAAAAGGTGCGGGTATGGCTCGAACTGTTTTAATCAGGATGTTCGGATGCGTTTTTTTTGCGGTCGCTTCTGCTAATCCTTGCGTCGGCGCCGTTTTCAATATCAGCGCGGTTGATTTCGATATCGGCAACGTGCGGGTAAGCCGGAAGGGCGAAGCCTACGCGGATGAGCATGCCTGCATCTGGCACGGCGGCGGCGCGCCTGACGAGGCCGGTTATCTTGTTGAATTCCCCGCGGACGGCGAGTACATGCTGCACGCCCTGTATGCCGCCAAGGCTCCTCGTCCAGTCGATATTCTGCTTGACGGTATTAAAATTCATACCGGCTTAAAGACTGTCACCGGAGGCTGGAACACGAAGACCGCGCAGTGGGAGCAGCAGTGTTCCTTTAATATCAAGGCCGGGATACGAATGCTCTCTGTGCGGCGCAACGGGCCATTACCGCATATTTGCGGCTTCAGGCTTGATGCTGTCGGGCCATTGGGGCCGGGTATGGCCATAAAGCGGCCCGAACCTGCAAAGCGCGAGGCGATCATAAAAGGGATCGCGCGCGAGAAGCGCCTGTGCGCCTTGCGCCGCAAATTGCTGGCGTACGATCCTGCGGCGGTGCGCCGGGCTATCAATGATCTGGAAAAGACTTACCCGAAAAAGTACGCCGCGGCGGAATATCGGAAGAAGCTGGATGTGTTTGCCAGCGAAAGGAAAGCTTTGTTGGAACTTGTTGACAAGGGGCAGGAACCGGCAGAGGAACGGGTTGACAAGCTGCTTTCCGGTGTGCGCGCCGCGCTGCTGGCGAATCCGCTGCTTGACACGGACCGACTGCTGGTCGTGCGGCGGCGCGTCAAAGGAGGACACGCGCGGAAAGCCACAGGCCGCGCGCTTGGCTGGGTGCCCAACAATTATCTGAACCACACCGATTTGCCGGGGATCGGTTACGACAACGAGATCGCCGTGATGACAGGCCTGCGCAGTTCAAATCCCGATCTGAAAAAATTGTTCCGTCCGGAACGCGACACTCTGTTGCGCGACGTCTGCCTGGATTTCGACGGTAAGCGGATGCTATTCTCCGGCCTTGACCGCACCAACCGCTGGGCCGTGTTCCAGATCGCCGGCGACGGCGGGTCGCTGCGGCAGCTCTCGCCGTCCGGATATCCTGATCTGGACTTCTTCGACGCCTGCTATCTGCCGAACGGCAAGATCATCCTGTGCTCGAACGCTTATTATGTTGGTGTGCCGTGCCTGGACGGTAAATACAAGGTATGTTCGCTTTACCTGCTGGATCCGGCTACGAAACGGCTGCGTCAACTGACCTTCGATCAGGATCACGGCAATGATCCGGTGGTCTTGAATGACGGGCGCGTGCTGTACCAGCGCTGGGAATACAGCGACATACCGCACTATTTCGCGCGTCGGCGCATGACCATGAATCCCGACGGAACGGGTCAGCTCGCGCTCTACGGCAGCAACTCATGGTTCCCCACCGCTTTCCGTTTCGCCCGGCCTGTGCCGGGACACACCACCATGCTCGCGGGCATACTCAGCGGCCACCATTGCCGCGGCGGCTACGGCGACGCGGGCAGGCTGGCGCTGATTGACCCGGCGCTGGCGGGCGCCTACCCGTTCCGCTACCGTCCGGCATCGAAAGAGTGGGGCGAGGCCGGAGAGCCGATCGCGGTCACACCGGAAATATTGCCCGCCGAAAAAACCGGGTTCCTGCAGTTGATCCCGGGTTACGGGAAAACGGTGGAGGGCACGGTCTGCGATGCCGCTGTGACCGATTTGTATCTGAAGCAGCATCCGTCGCTGGCCACGCACCCGCATCCGCTCAGCGAAAAATATTTTCTGGTGTCAATGAAACCTGACGCCGAGAGCCTGTGGGGAATTTATCTGGTGGATATTTTTGACAATGCCACGCTCATTGCCGAGGAAGAAGACGCGGCGCTTTTCGAGCCGCAGCTCTTCCGCCCGCGTCCGCGCCCTCCGGTGATGCCGGACCGCGTGAACCTGACCTCAAAGACAGCGGACGTCCATATTGCGGACATCTATTTCGGGCCGGGATTGCAGGGCGTGCCGCGCGGCACGGTCAAGGCGATCCGCGTCTTCGCCTATCACTTCTGTTATCTCGGCAAAGGCGGCTTCAACCTTATCGGCTCGGAATCGGGCTGGGACGTCAAGCGTGTGCTAGGCACGGCGCGGGTCGAGGCGGACGGGTCTGCCTGCTTCCAGATTCCGGCCAACACGCCGGTCTCGCTGCAGCCGCTGGACGCCGGCGGCAACGCCGTGCAGCTCATGCGCAGTTGGCTTGTCGGCATGCCGGGCGAACGCGTCTCCTGCGCCGGGTGCCACGAAGACCGCCGCGCCTCGCTGCCGCCGCAGCGCAGCATCGCCGAGACGCGCCACAGCGAGCCGCTCACGCCGTGGCTGGGGCCGGCCAGACCCTTCGCCTTCACGCATGAGGTCTATCCCGTATTGGAGCGCCACTGCATCGGCTGCCACAGCGACAAGCCGGTCGCCGGGCCGCGCGGCAAGCCCTGTTTCAAAGAGCCCAAGACAGCCTATGACACGCTGCACCCGTACGTCCGCCGCGCTGGCATCGAAGGCGATATGGCGCTGCTTAAACCCATGGAGTACCACACCTCCACCAGCCGCCTGTTCCAGATGCTGGAGAAGGGGCATCACGGCGTTACGTTCGCGTCAATGGGCGGCGAGGCGCGCGAGCGGCTCGCATGCTGGATAGACCTTAACGCGCCTTTCG
>JAQWAM010000289.1 GCA_028707675.1 Kiritimatiellia bacterium
CGGTCATCGGCATCTGCTCCGGCTGCAAGGTCGCCCTGACGCTGGCCGCGCGCAACCCGGACATCGCCAGGCTGCTGCTGTGGTCGCCAGAGTCCATGGGCTCACTGCGCAGCCCGGCGACCGGCCTGCGCAAGACCTTCGCAGCGTTAAAAAACTACGCGCGAAAACTGCTGCGGCCGGAAACATGGCGCAAGCTCGCCGCCGGCAAGGTGCAGACCGGCATGGTTGCCAAAGCGCTGGTTAAGCAGGAAAAACGCAGTGCCGCAGAGGCAATCCGGGAAGATGCCGCGCTAAAGCTGTTCCGCGGTTTCCGCAACCCGGTCTGTTTTGTCTTCGGCGGCTCCGATCCCGACGCGCCGGGTTCGCGCGCCGCGTATGCGCGTTATTGCCATGCGCACGGCATTCCGCATGAGACGCATCTGATCGCCCATGCCGGCCACAGCTACTACAGCGAGCGCTGGACCCGTGAACTCTTCGAGGCCAGCATGGCCTTCCTGACATAAACAACAAGAAGTTGAGGTTCCTCCGCAGAATCTGTGGTTAGCTGAAATCTTAGGGCAGTTCAATCATGCTTTTTTTAAACGCGCAGCGTTTTTTCTAAAGCTGCGGGGTTGAGAACAAAATCAGACGACCTGAAACTATGGCTACGCTATTTCAATGACCACAGTTTGGTTGCGGCTGAAAGCAGCTTTAGAAACCCAGGTTGAAGCCGAGCAGGAAGCGGTGGTCGATATACTCGCGCAAGGCCATGACGTTGGCGTCCACGAACAAGTCCAGATATTTGTAAACACGCTTGTTGTAGGAAGACGAGAACCCCCAGGCGAATTCCCAATCAGCGGCGCCGGCGATATCGACATCCTCCTCGCGGCGCGGCGGGCGCCCCTGCTCCCGTTGCAGCCCGGTCATCAAATCCAAGCGGAAGGAGTAACCTTGCCAAACCTGCAGGTACCGCAGGATGGCCATCACGCGCTGATCCCAGTACGGGGACCAGTAATAATCACTGGCGTCGCTGGAGGAGACCGTGGAAGCGTCCAGACCGAACCAGACACCTTCATCGGGCATCATCTCCCAAAATGAATCGCCCTGCAGGTAGAACAAGGCGTTATCATCCTCGTAGCTCCAGTACTGGCCGCGCATGGACACATGCCAACTGTCCGACGGTTTCCAGCGTACAATCGCGCCGACCGCGTCGGAGTGATATTTCTTGACCGCCGACATCACCAGATCGCGCGCGTAGTAGACATAAATGCCGAGATTGTCGCGCGGCGACCAGCTCGCGGCAACGTCCCCGACCATTTCAGAGCTCTCATCACCTTCCCGGAAGGTTTCCCGCCCCACCTCATCTTCAAAAAGGTCGTCGATGAAATCGATTTCATCATCATAATCAAAGCTCATTTTCGCCATGCCCAACGAACCGGAGAGCGTTACGCCGCCTTGGGTGCGGTAAGTCAACCTGCCGCGCGCCTCGCGTTTCAACGCTTTGAACATGTAGTTCCGCAGGTCATCCCGGTCATACTGCACCGCGCTCCACCGCGGCCGGATGCGCTGCTCGATATCGCTGCCATAATACTCGCCGGACAACACCAGATTCCGGTTGAGATTCAAGCCGCCGCGCATGCCGTAGCGCCAGACCTCGAATTGGTCGTTGGCCTTGCTGTGCGAGATTTCGCCTCCGACAAACGGCCGCGAGAGATACATCCATGGCGCGGCCTGCCCTTCCTGGTACTTGGATACGCGTTCCATGTCGGTCATGCCAGAAACTTCACCATCGCCCGCATCATCGGCAAACGGGTCGAACGCCCCTCCGGCCGCTTGCCCGGCCAAATCCGAACGCGCCCCGAAATAGGACGGAACGGTGCTGCCGCCGCCGGCCACGCTGCCAACAGCGACCGTTGTCGATGCCACCAGCGGCGTCATGTCGCGGCTCGGCAGGTTGCGGAAATGCGTGCGCACATCCACGCTGATCTTGCGGCAGAGTTCTTCGGGGTAGCCGTCGCGCCGCAGCAAATCCAGCATTTTCTCCGCCAGATGCGGCTTGTTCATCAGGAAGGCGATCTCGACCCGCATCCTGCGCGCCATGAAGACCGGATGGTTTTCATAAGCGTGGGTCACCACGTCAGCGCCCTCGTCATACCAGGCGGGCTCATGGCGCCTGCACAATAAAGGGTTGTCGCCCGCGGTGGTGTAGCCGGTCACTCCCTGCACGAACCCGACCTTGTAATTGCGGGAAGCCTCGGCCACGATGCTTCGCGAAGGATTTCGCATCAGCGAAAGGTTGCATGAACTCTCCTGGCCCACATCCCCGAACGGATACGCCACCATCGCAACTTCACTGTCCTGTTCCCCCAACTGATCGGCCAGTATCTTGCGGCTCTTGCGAAACTCGCCGCGCATACGCCGATCCCACTCGTTCATTGACTCCCGACGGTTTTTATCCTTGAGCCAGAGCCGATTCGGCAGCGATTTGCGAATGTCCCTGCCCTCCGCGTCCGCTGCGCCCTCGTAATGCGCCCCGTGCAGATGGCTGCCGATCACCCAGGTGCCCTGCGCCGCATACTCTTTGATTTCGTTCCAGCCCGCTGCCGACGGGGTGTAATCCTCGGACGGTTTGGTGATTACGAACATGCCGAACGGCACGCCGACATCCTCCGCGACAGGCGAGCCCAGGGTGAAAGCCGCGCGCAAGGCATCGTCAAAAGTCACGGACACGATCTTCATCGGCCGTTTAACCTTTCGGGCCCGTTTCCCGGCCGACTTGAATTTGCGCTCGCCGGTTATGCCGTAGCGCACGTGGTCGATCAGCAGCGCCGTCCAAGGCGGCGCGTCGTCCTCGTCGTCCTCGTCTTCCCACTCCGGATCCATGCGGTTGACGCCTGGCGGCAGCCCGATCACAGACGGCAGCTCGGTCGGGGGGATGAAGGTGAAGCCCTCCTGCCGCAGGGCGCTCAAATGCTCGTAAAGCCGGCGCACGGAGGTGACCGGCACCCAGTCGCTCTCGGTCAGGTCGTGGTAAAGCAGTGTCAGCACACACCCCTGCTCGCCGGCGGTCTCCAGCTTGTCCACGCAGCGCAAGGCTTCCTGATAATCTCCGCGCGCTGTTTGCAGCCGCGCCAGAAAATAGTACCGCAACGGATCGGTCGGGTCATAATTGACGAAACGGTCGTGCAATATCTGCTCGGCGTCATCATAGCGCTGCTCCGCGATCGCCAGCTCGAACAGCGCGATCTTTGCGCGTATGTTGTGCCGGTTGTGTTTCTCCAGCACATGCACCGCCCACTTTTTGCACTCATCATAGCGTTTGGCCTGCAGACATTTTTCGGCATAAAGCGTGATGGTGTTCACATCCGACGGGTTCTCATCGATCGCCAGCCGGAGTTGCTCCAGAATGAAATCGTCCGTGTACAATCCGGGCTTGCGTTTGGACAGAACCGAGCAGCGGTTGGCCATGCGCACTCGCAGTTTGGCGCGCACCAGCGAGTCCTGAGTCTGGTCGATGGCCGCCTGCAGTCTTTCAACGCTCATCTCCGCCATGTCGGAAATCTCGGCTATGTCCGCGCGCAGCAGCATAGCGCGCGTGTTGCCGGGGTCGATCTCCAGAACATCAGAGCACAGTTGGTCGGCGACGCGCATCTCGCCGACACGCATCTCCAAAATTGCCTGATCCATCAGGAACCCCGTGTTGCCGGGCAGTTCGGCATTCACATGCCGCCAGATCTCCACCGCCTCGTCATATTCCAGCC
>JAQWAM010000290.1 GCA_028707675.1 Kiritimatiellia bacterium
GAGTTTGCGCGGGTCACGCGCGAGACGGATATCAAGATCAAACTTAACCTGGACGGCACTGGCGTGTCCAAGGTCGCCACAGGCATCGGCTTTCTCGACCACATGCTGGAACTGTTCGCGAAACACGCTTTGTTTGACTTGTTTGTTGCCGCGAAAGGCGATGTGGAGGTCGACTACCATCACACTGTCGAGGACGTGGGTCTGGTGTTGGGCGCCTGCATTAACAAGGCCCTGGGCGACCGCAAGGGAATTTGCCGGTACGGGTTCTTTCTTCTGCCGATGGACGAGGCGCTTTGCGAGGTGTCGCTGGATCTTGGCGGCAGGCCGTTTCTTGTTTTCTCAAGTTCTATGAAGCACATGCAGGTGCGCGATTTCGAAGTGAAACTGCTGGAGGAGTTTTTCCGGGCCCTGACCGGCGAGGCCAGAATGAATCTGCATATACGGCAGCTTTATGGCGACGAGGCGCATCATGTCTGCGAGGCCATCTTCAAGGGTTTCGCGCGGGCTTTGCGCATGGCCGTCGCGATTGACCCGCGGGAAGAGGGAGTGCCGTCCAGTAAAGGCGTGATCTGAGAGAGGGAAGAACATTATAGATAAGAGAGAAAAGTGAAAAAACGCTCAGGTTACAGGTAGTGATTTTCGGAGGGTGGTTTTGTGGTCATATTGCCGGCGATTGATTTGAAGGACGGAAAATGTGTGCGGTTGCGTCAGGGCAAGGCATCGGACATGACGGTTTACTCTGACGATCCTGCCGCGCAGACGCGGGCATGGTCAGAACAGGGCGCCGAGCAGTTGCATGTGGTTGACCTTGACGGGGCTTTCAAGGGCGAGCCGCAGCACGTTGATATTGTAGGCAAGATTGTCGAGGCTGCGGGCATCCCGGTTGAGGTGGGCGGCGGTCTGCGCACCGAGGCGCATATCGAGCGGCTCTTAGGCGTAGGCGTAGCGCGCGTGATTATAGGTACGCGCGCTTTGGAGGATTCGGGTTTTCTGTCAGGGCTGGCCGCCCGTTTTGGCGACAGTGTAGCTGTCGGCATTGACGCGCGCGATGGCTTTGTGCAAGTCAGGGGATGGGTCGAGACCACGGCCACGCGTGCGGTTGATCTGGCGCGCGAGGTTGAAAAGGCGGGCGTAAAGACGATAATCTATACCGACACCGCAACCGACGGCATGCTGGGCGGCCCTAATCTGGCGGCCATGCGCGAAATGTGCGCCGCCGTATCGTGCAGGGTCATCGCCTCCGGCGGCGTCAGCGCGCCGGAGCATGTGAAGGCGCTGAAGGAGCTTGATTGCTATAACCTTTACGGGGCGATCGTCGGCAAAGCGCTGTACGACCGCAAAACGACGTTGGCGGCGATGATGGCCGCCGCTCGTTGACTAAGCTGTTTTAAAGGATGTTTTTTGTATGTTGAAAAATGTTAATGTCACGGTGCTGGAAAACGGCGCCAAGGTTGTCTCGGCTGCGGAAGGTGACGCTGAAAGCGTGGCTGTGGGCATTTGGGTGGGCGTGGGCGGCAGGCACGAGCGGGCCAGACAATCAGGCGTCAGCCATTTTCTGGAGCACATGCTGTTCAAGGGTACCGGCAAGCGCTCCGCGCTTGACATATCGAGGGCCATAGAGGGGCGCGGCGGTTATCTCAACGCGTTCACGCAGGAGGAAAGCACCTGTTACTATGCCCGCTTGCCGTATGAGTTCCTGACGCAGGCATTCGATGTGCTGTCTGACATGTATTTGAACGCCGCCCTGAAGCCGGAGGATGTCGAGCGCGAGCGGGATGTGATCATCGAAGAGATCAAGATGTATCAGGACCTGCCGCAGCATGTGGTGCAGGAGAAGATGCAGGAGGGCATGTTCCGCGCTCACTCGTTGGGTGTGCCGCTGTCAGGAGCGCCCAAAACTCTGGCGCGCATGGATCATGACTTCCTTGCGCGCTACAAGGCTGCCGCTTACACTCCCGCGGCTACAGTCTTCGCCTTTGCCGGGCGTCTTGACCATGACGCTTGTGTCGCTTGCGTGGAGAAAGCGCTGGGGCAACCCCGCCAGGGCAAGCCGATGCTTTTCAAGCATGTGGACGCGTCGGTGGGCCAGGATCGTCTGGTGGTTATACAAAAAGACATCAATCAGGTGCACGCGGCGGTCGGCTTCCGGGTGTTCGGGCGGCACGATGACCGGCGTTACGCCTTGCGGGTTCTTAACAGCCTGCTTGGCGAGAACATGAGCTCGCGCCTTTTCCAAAGCGTCAGGGAACGCAGCGGGCTTTGCTACTCGATCCAGTCCAGCTACCAGCTTTTCGAGGAAACCGGCGCTTTCACAATCAGCGGCGGCTTTGACGCGCGGCGCGCCGAATCCGCCCTGCGCCTGACGGTCAAGGAACTGCGGCGGGTTATTGACGCCAAAGTCGGCGCGCGCGAGCTGAAGCGGGCCAAGGATTATTTGCTGGGCACGTTCAGATTGGGACTGGAGGGCAGCGGCAACCAGATGATGTTCCTCGGCGAGTCGATGTTGAATTACGGGCGGGTGGTAAATCCCGAGGAGACGATCACAGGGATCGGCGCCGTGACGCCGGACGACGTGCGGCGTGTGGCGGAAGATGTCTTCGAGCCTGCGCGCATGACAGTTGCGTTGGTGGTGCCGAAAGCGCAGGCGCAAAGCGATGATGATTGGCTTAAGCTTTTCGAGAAGCTTTGAGCGTGTGGCGGTGCGCGATGAACCGGATTCTATTCGATGCCGACGAAGTTCGGGCGGACGGCACGGTCGAGCTTTACGGAGCTATGGCCGAGCATGTGATCAAAGTGCTGCGCGCCGAGGTCGGCTGCACACTAAAAACCGGCACGGTGGATGGACTGGCCGGCATGTCGCGCGTAGTATCTGTGTCCGGGCAGAGCGTTACCCTTGAGACTGATCATCAAACAGCGACACCAGACCCTTGGATGGACCTGATTCTGGCTGTGCCGCGTCCCAAAGCGCTCAAACGCCTGTGGCCGCAGCTGGCCGCGCTCGGCGTCGGGCACATAGTTCTGATCAACTGTGGCCGCGTGGAAAAATGCTATTTCGACAGCCATTGGCTTGACCCTGTTTTCTATCGGCCGCTCTTGCTGGACGGGCTGATGCAGGCGGGGCTGACCAAGATGCCTGAAGTGCTGGAGCGCCGCCGCTTCAAACCTTTTGTCGAGGACGAGCTGGACGCTTTGTTCCCTTCAACTTGCCGGCTGGTCGCGCATCCGGGTGCTCGCACAAAATCGTTAGGGAAACGTTTTGCCGGACGGCCCCTGCTGGCGGTGGGGCCGGAAGGCGGCTGGAGCGGGTATGAGCTGGAACTGCTGCGCGCGCGCGGTTTCCGTGTCTTCTCTCTGGGCGAGCGCATCTTGCGCTCGGACACGGCGTGCGTGGCGCTGATCGCGGTGCTTGAAAGCCTTGTGCACAGGGGGGGCTAAAACGCATTTCAGCAGCGCCCCCCAGGACGCTTAGGTTGCAAGGTGTTTCGCTCAGATATCCGGCTAATCGTTATCGACGACAACAGTAATTTTCGCGTGAACCGGTTTTGCCGCTGCGGCGTTTATCCTAAAAAGAGCAGTTGATTTCGATACCGATGCTCCGCAAGTCTGGCGAACGGATTTGGAGTGCGGCGGCAAGCGGTATTCCGCGCGACGCCGCTTTGGCGCGGACAGGCCGGAAAGCGGTGCCGCGACCCGCGCACAGCGCGGCTCTTGTCACCGCACTCCAAGTCGCGTC
>JAQWAM010000002.1 GCA_028707675.1 Kiritimatiellia bacterium
GAAGCTGGTTGCCCGCGTGTTTGTGGTTAAGCGTCGAATCGCGGTAGGTGACCGGATACGCCCGCGGCAGGGCGGCGATTTTAGCCGCGTCGAGCTCGCCGGCGACGGACAAGTACCTCCCGGCCTCGGTCGCGCGCCCCATGTCGAAATGGTTGAAGAAATAGAAGCCCTCCGCGCCCTGCGCCAGCAGCCGTTCGACGAAACCGCGCAATTCGGGCCCCGTGAAGAGCTGGCGATTCCGCCAGTTCCGGTATTCCTTGGTGACGCCGTGATCCGTGCCGGGGATCACCTTCACACCAGGATTGGCCGCAGCGAGGCGCTCCTTCCACTCCGTGAGCGGCAGCGCGTAGTCGGCGCAGTCGAGAAAGTTGCAGGGGATGACAAGGTCGACCAGCCCCTCGCGCGCCCACGCGAAGACGTCCGTGCCGTAGCGGATCGCCTCGTCCGGATGCGTCTGGACGCGCGCCGCCACTTTGACGGGGTGTCCCAGGCGTTTCGCTGCCGCATCGGCGTGGGCGCGTACGCACACAGACGCTCGTGCATGCGCAGCCGATCTTGCGGTGGGTCTGCCAGCACGTCTCCAGCACTTTCGAATCATAACACGCGGCCTGTCCGTTCGGGTTGACGAAATAATGCGTGACAGCCGGATGCAGCCACTGGTCGACGTAGCCGACGATGTCCGCAGGTTGCATCGGCGCGCCGCTTTTCCCCTTCGCGCTGCGGCTGTACTGAGAGATGAAGTGGTTGCAGTCCTCGTTCAGGATGATCAGCGGTTTCGCCGCCGCCATCCCGATACAGCCCGCTACCGCAAACGCAAATATCGTTTTCATTTATCCGTCACTTAAAGCCTTTCCTCCTTTTGACCCTCACCTTACAGTCAAAGTCGTGCCGCGCATGTAGCCGCCAATGCGGGCGTTGTCGCGGCGCAGGAGCTTAAAGCCCGCCGGCGCAGGCTGCCCGTTGAGATAGACGTCCCGGCCTTCGAAAGCATCCGGTGCCGTGAGGGTTCCCTCCACCTCAAGGAACCTCTCCTTTATCAACTGCGCGTCTTCTGGCGAATCAGTCTCGATGTAAAGCGCACCCGTTTTGGGAAGCGTGAGATCGCCCTTCACCGTCAGCGCCTTCTTGAGGCCTGCTTCAAACCGCAATCCCGCGCCGGCCGCCAGCACCACGTTGTTCACCGTGCCCGTGCCCGCTAGCGTCGCTCCGGAAGACAACCGGATCGTGTCGGACCGCGAGAGGTCGCCGTCCGCCTTGCAGCGCGCATGAAATAGTTGGAGAAGATAGCGTCAGGGTTCGCGTCGCC
This sequence comes from Kiritimatiellia bacterium, assembly GCA_028707675.1. Lineage (GTDB taxonomy): Bacteria > Verrucomicrobiota > Kiritimatiellia > RFP12 > UBA1067 > JAQVQN01. The sequence goes on from JAQWAM010000002.1 coordinate 1,307, forward strand.
CGTGATGTCCGCCACCTGGATGACGAGGCTGTTACCGTTCGTGCCGTTGACGCTAATGCCAAAGTAATCTGGATCGCCGGCCGGCCACTCGACCACGAACGGCTGCGGAGCGGGGCCGATAACGAGTTTGTCGTGGACAACAAGCGGGCCGTATGAGCTGCCGCCCTCGCTCCAGTCGATGTTGCCGCCGTTGAGGGCGAGCGTTTTCGCGAAGGTGAGTACGCCGGTGATCTTGAACGTGCCGTTTGTCTCCACGGTGATTCGCGGCCCGCATTTTGCGGCCCCGGTATAGCTGCCGTGGTGGGTGGCGGACCAATAGGTGGCGCCCGGGTGGACGAACAGGTCGTAGCCGTAGTTCATGCTGCCAAACATGTTAAGCGACGTGTTCCCGTTTTTGAGTGTGCCCGCCACCACGTCGATACGCCCCGTGTTGAGGTTGCCGTTCGCACTGGTGGACGTGCGCCCGTCGTACGTTGACACAATTAGCGTTCCGACGCCTTTCTTTGTCCACTGTTTCAAGTCCCAGCCGAAACCGTAGTTGTAGGCGGAGTTGGTGAGGACGAGGTCGTTTGCGAGGTCGAAGGTCACGCTCTCCGGCGTCACGCGCGCGTCGAAAGTGATCTTGCCGCCGGTGAAAACGGAATCGTCGATCAGAGCGTCGTCGCCGTCGGCGAACGCGCGGTAAGCGCCGGCGGAATTGGTCCAGCAGCTTGTGGCGAAGTCCCAGACTCCGGGCGCGGATCCAGTTAGCGTAAGTTCCGCGGCGCTAAGGGTAGAGCCGGCAGCCGCCAACGCGACAGCCAAATTCCCAGTGAACTTATTCATGTTTGCTCCCTTTCTGTTGACACGTTGTTTGCGGGAAAATCATTTCGAGTGCCGCCGTGCCGTTAGACAGCAAAACCGGCGTTGACACTGCCGTATATCATGGTATCTTTATTGCCATGAATTACCTTAACCGTCATATCGAGGAACGTGTGCTGCGAGTCTTCAACTCGTTCAAGATCGTTTTGCTGACCGGCGCCAGACAGGTCGGCAAAAGTACACTGCTCCAGCACATTTTCCCGAAGATGAAGTCAGTCGTGTTCGATCCGGTGCAAGATCTTTACAACGCCCGCCGCGACCCCGACCAGTTTCTGGACACCTTCGGCACACCCTTGCTGCTTGACGAAGTGCAGTATGCGCCGGAACTGCTTCCCGCAATCAAAAGGCGGGTTGACCGCTCCGACGCTCGCGGCCAATACCTGTTGACAGGCTCGCAGAACCTGGCAGTATTGCGTGACGTTTCGGAAAGTCTGGCCGGACGGGTCGGCGTTCTGCGCCTCGACGGCTTGACCCCGGCGGAAAAATCCGGTCTCGGAGCGTCGCCTTGTTGGGTCGAGTCCTACCTGAACGATCCTGAAGCCTTCATTAAGGACATCCGCCACCTGACGGCCGCGGCGACCGATTGCCCGCTTCCTCGTTACCTCTGGCGCGGACAATTGCCCGGGCTTACGGAGTTTGACGATCAGGATATCCCGTCCTACTGGAGTTCTTACGTTCAGACCTATGTTGAGCGCGACATACGCAGGATGGCCAATCTGGCCGACATCGGACAGTTCGGACGATTTCTGAGGTTTTGCGGAGCGGTGACCGGGCAAGAGGTGGTCCAAGCCAAATTGGGCAGAGAACTCGGGGTGAACCCGAAGACCGCTCGCGCCTGGCTTGACCTTCTGATCTGGTCGTACCAATGGATCGACCTCCCGCCCTACTGCGCCAACACGATTAAAAAGCTCAGCGGCAGGCCAAAAGGGCATGTCACGGATACAGGCCTAGGTTGTTACCTCAACAATATCCCCTCTCCTGAAAGCCTGTTGAACAGCCCGCTGTTCGGGCCGCTTTTCGAGTCTTGGGGCATCGGATGGCTGGCGCGCCAAAGCCAGCGCCTGCGTCTGGCCCCCGCAACCTACCATTGGAGAACACACAACGGATCGGAAGTCGATGCGGTTTTAGACTTCAACGGACGACCGCACCCGATTGAGTTCAAGGCCGGCTCAAACCTTTCCGGTTACGACGCGCGCGGCATCCGCGCGTTCATGAAGACATACCCGCGATCCGCGCCGGGCATCGTGGTCTACGGCGGCAAAGAGTTCTACATGGTGGCGGACCAAGTAGCCGCGATCCCTTGGAACGCGCTATAATTAAAAGCCAGCTGCCGCCAAAAAATCTTTTGCGCCTTTGCGGGAAAACCCTTCCTGTCCAAGCCATAAGCAACTCCACGCTCTCATAATTTGATGTGCTTCAGTTTCAAAACTGAATAACACCCCCGCATGAGAATTTCGGGTAATTGTCGTTGACAATGGCGAGTTAAGACATGATCATAGAAAATCAATATGAATCGGACAGAGGGTCATCGTAAAAAAGGCAAGGCTCTGACGGTCATTTACAGTGACACGCCGGAGCGCCGGGTTTTTGACCTCGCGACCGTAGGGCTGCCCGAAATCCCGGCGCTCGGATTCAGCCGGTACGGGCACGTCATCGCGCCAGTCGCGGCCCACCGTCATGCGGCATGCCTCGAAATCGGTCTCTGCCTGCGCGGAGCGCTGACGTTGCTCAACAATGGCGTCGAACACACTATTATGCCGGGCGATCTTTACCTGAACAAGCCCTCCGACACCCACTGCCTGACCGCGCACCCCAAAGGCACCATGATCTATTGGCTGCTCATCCGCGCCCCGCGGGAAAATCAGTCGTTCCTGCGCCTCTCGCCCGCCGAGGCGCGTGACCTCTGGACACGCCTGACCCGCCCTCCCTGCCACGTGGTCGCCAAGACCGACGCGGTCAAACAGGCTTTCGCGCATTTGTTCAAATACTATGAGCAACCCGCCGGCCCTTACCGCACTGTCGGACTTAACACCGCTTGCGTGTCGCTGCTGATTGGTGTGGTCGACGCCTCGTCACACAAGGCCACCATCACGCACTCGCGCCTGATTGACAATGTTGTCGAATCCTTGCGCGAAAAGCCCGAACGGAAGGCCAGTCTCGACAGTCTGGCGCGCGAGGCCGGCATGTCCCCCTCGCTTTTCATCAGCCGTTTCAAACAGCTCACCGGACTCCCCCCCTGCCATTTTCAGCTCGCCTGCCGTCTGGAAAAATCAAAACGCCTGCTGGCAGAATCCGACACGCCGATCACAAAACTGGCCTTCGACCTAGGCTTCTGCGCCTCGCAGCACTTCTCCAGCCACTTCAAGCGCGCCTACGGCGTCACCCCCCACGCCTGGCGCAAGCAGAAGCAGAAAGAGCGCTGAATTTTGGATGCTTTTTTTCATTAATGACAAAAGACTCATCATGAAACTTACCGGACCATACGACCCGTGCCCTTGCGGCAGCGGCAAGAAGTATAAATTCTGCTGCTATCAAAAAAAACCTGCCTCAGACGATTTTCGGGCAAGCAGTTATTTCGGCACCAGTTACACTGATGACGCTTTCTCTGAACTGCTTGCTGAAGACGAAAATCTGTGCATGGAAAGTTACCGCATTTGCCAGCAGGGGCTGCTACGCATGAGACAGGGCGCTCTGGAAGAGGCTATGCCTTATTTCCGCCAAGCGACAGACGTCATGCCGCTGATCTATACGCCCGCTAACAATCTGGCGGTCTGCCTGATGGCTCTCGGCAGACTGGACGAAGCGATCAAAGTGCAAGAAAAGAGCCTGAAGGTTTCACACTTGCCGAATCCCTTCGGCCTGGCGAACATGGCGACTTTCTTGTTAATCAGCGGCGACGAGGTCGGCTGCCGGCGCCATATCGATAAGGCCGTTAACCTTAAGTTGCCGAGCGGCGATGCCTGCGTCAAGCTTTGCGAGGTGCTTGCCCGCTTTAGGCGCCATCAGGACATTATTGACCTGATCGACGCTTGCGCTTTTGAAGATGCCCAGGGAATCTTTTTCTTTTCAGGCGTGGCGGCCGCTAATCTCGGCGACATCGAGCGCGCCCGGAATGATTTGCGGCGCGTCAATCACGGGTTCTATAAAGCGGACATGGTACGCCGCTATCTGCAGCATATTAAGGAAGGCACACAGCCGCACACGATCCGGGGAGATTGGCCTTATCTGTTTGCTTATGAGGATTGGGAAGAAGAGGATTTAGAGGATTGAAGGCTCATGCCTGTATCCCCGAGATTACGTGAAAAGCTGGCGGCGCTGCCTGACAAACCCGGCTGCTACATGATGCGCGACCGGCGCGGCGCCATCATATACGTCGGCAAGGCCTTGTCGCTGCGCCGTCGGGTGCAGAGCTATTTCCGGCCGTCGACCCTGCGTGACGCGCCGCCGAAGTTGCGCAGTATGCTAAAGTCTGTCGTTGATCTGGACATCCTGACAGTCCGCGACGAGACCGAAGCGCTGATGGCGGAAAGCAACCTGATCAAACAGCACCGCCCGCGCTTCAATGTGCTGCTGCGCGACGACAAGCGTTATCTGGCGATACGCGCCGACCCGCGCGAGCCCGTGCCGCGCCTGACCACCTGCCGCATCATCCGCAACGACCGGGCCCTCTACTTCGGCCCTTTCCCGTCATCCGCAATCGTGCGTATCGCTTTGGACTTCACCGAACGGCGCTACGGACTGCGTAAATGCAAGCCCGTGCGGCCGGACGCCGAGACCCACCGGCACTGCCTCAACGACATCATCCGGTTCTGTTCCGCCCCCTGCATCGGAGCAATCCCGCAGGAAGAGTACCGGCAGCGTTTTGAAGAGGCCTGCGCCTTCCTGCGCGGCGAGCGGCTCGGTGTGATAGAAGAGGTCAAAGCCCAGATGCTGGAATACGCCGCCGCGCATGATTTCGAGAAAGCCGCCGCGCTGCGCGACACATGGCTGGCGCTGCGCGAACTTGTCGCGCGGCGCGCGCGCGCGGTATCGTCGCCTTCCATGCGCGCCGCCGACGCGTTCGCGGGCATCAGCGAGTTGCGCGAGCTGCTGCGCCTGCCGTCAACTCCCGCGCTGATCGAGTGCTTTGACATCTCCAACCTTTTCGGCGCCCACTCCGCTGCCAGCATGGTGGCGGCAGTGAACGGACAGCCGGACCGGCGTCTATACCGGCGTTTCCATATCCGCACCGTGGAAGGCGCGGACGATCCACGCTCAATCGCCGAGGCTGTTTCGAGACGCTACACGCGCCAGCGCGACGAACACAAAACCCTACCCGGCCTTATTCTCGTCGACGGCGGTGTCACCCAGCTCCGCGCCGCGCGGGCAGCCATCGCAAAGCTAGGCCTCGGCCACATACCGTCTGTGGGGCTGGCCAAGGAAATGGAGAAGATCGTGCTTGACGACGGACGCCCGCCGCTGTTGCTGCCGCATGCGTCAAACGCCTTGCGTGTGCTCATGCGGCTGCGCGACGAGGCCCACCGCTTCGCGATCGACAGCCATCGGCGTTTACGCAACCGGCTCATCCGCGAATCAGCCCTTGACGAGATCCCCGGCATCGGGCCAGCCAAGAAGACCGCCCTGCTCAAACATTTCGGATCAGTCTACCGCCTGGCCCGCGCCAATGCCGATGAGATCGCCGCCGTACCCGGCATCGGGCCGGTACTGGCGGGAGACATCCTGCGCGCTGTGTCACCCGCAACGACGAACACATCGTTTTCATAACGGATGTCTGCTTGCTCACTTGTAATCAACAACCAGGACAAAATCATTGAGCGTGTATTGGCCTGGCTGTGACGGGAACTTCACGTCTATCGCGTTCCCGCCCTTGACCACATCATTAGCCGGAAGATCATAAACGAAAAGTCCGTCCTTGAAGGATGCCGGCTTGAACACCTTGCCGTTGAGGCCAAAAGCGAACGAATCACCTTCTGTCAGATTGGTGAGCACCTTGGCGGAAACCCGCGGTTTCATCTTCGCCGCGGTGAAATCGTCACCCACGAAAACCGTAAAGGCATACTTCTCCCCGGCTTTGAACTTTCTAACATCCTTGGGGCTTGCCGCCGGATCGATCTGCGGCATATTGTCAAAATCCTTGCCGCCTTTGAGCCAATGGCCAGGCTCATAGCCGCCCGTGCCGCGCTCACGCGCGAAGTAGAGTTTGTTCTCGCCTTCGGCATGATACGGGTCAATCTGCGAAATCGCGTGGAGCGAGGCCCCTTCCAGATTGAAAAGATAGACGCCATCCGCGCCGGCGGCAGTTGCCGCCGCGAACCGCGCGGCGTAGGCGGCACGGCTCTCGCGCCCATGAATGTAAGGACGGGCCCTATGCTTTGCGCTGCGTTCTATACGCGATTCGTCTATGGAGGCGAAGAATTTCACTCCGTGGCGGTGTGCGAGCGCCACCGATTCCGTCCATGGATTAAGCTGAAAATATCCCGCGCCGATCCACCCGTCCACCAGTTTTTCCTTGAACCAGCGTTCGAGGTCAATACCACAGGCCCGGTCGAAACCAACCGAATCAGGCGCGCGCGTGAAAACAAGAATCGGTTTGCCGCGCCGTTTTCCGGCCTCTTCGGTAATGGTACGCAAGTCCCGCATGAGTTCGGTCATGAGGGCAAGTTCGCCTTCAGAGGCGACGCCGCCCTCGGCCACGCTCTTGAAAAGGATCAGGTGACGATTGAAATCATATTCGATGCCGTCAACGTCGTAGTTGTCCATGAACTCGCGCACGAAAGACTTCATCTTCTCGCGCACTTCACGATGCGTGAAATCGACGCAGCTCCAGCTCATGTTGTTACGGAAAAGCTTCGTGTTTTTGGATCGGTCGATATCGCCCATCAGAAATTCGGGATGATCTTTCTTGAACGGCGGGAAGAGCGCATTATACCCTTTTTCGACCGACGAAGAACAATCGTGCTGGTCGTTGACCCTGATTGAGACGAATATTTCAAGGTTGTTGGAACGACAGAATTCACTGGCCATATCCAGCGCATCCGTGCCCAGAGCGAAAAAATCAGAGGCGGCGTTGCGGGCCGCAGGGTTGCCGTTGTGCAAGGCCGTAACGGTGTTGGTTAGGGGCTCGCCCGCCTTCCGGCATGTGAAGTGTCCGAACCCCGCGCTCTGCGGACAATAGGAAACCGTACCTATGCGCGTTCCAAGCACATACTTGAGGCGAACGTCCTTGAAAGCTTCTACGCTGACAGGCTTGTTCGTCGGCCAATAAAGGACATCGCAACCATCCGTGTTGTAGACGATCGCGCGCGGTTGTTCCAATAAGTCTTTACGCTTGGCTGCGAAGTCGTCATCGTCCGTCAAAAGGCTGCAACCTGACAGGGCAACAACCGACATTAAGGCAAAGGCCAACCTGAAGCCTTCCATCAACGATTTATCCATTATCATTCCTTTACGAGTTTCAGCCGTTCGCACAGGCTGCCAGCCCGGACACCATCTGATGTTGAGGTTTTGAGAACATCTCCGCGAGGAAGTGTGCGTCCTTCATGTGTCAGCATGCAAGGAAGCAAAATGTCTCACACGCGTGTAACCTGTGAAGAGCGTAGGTTAATCTGCGCATGTAAGCAAGCCGGAAAGAATTCCGCGTCTCCGCATGGGTGCCTTTTTTCGCTTGTTGTCGCATGCCCCGATACCCTATACTTTGCGCTCATGTTTACCGTGGCTAACAATTTGCGGGGGGAGCGGACCGCATGAAAGCGCCTTTGACCGTCGCGCTGGCGGGCAACCCCAACACCGGCAAGACTACGCTGTTCAATCACTTGACCGGCGCGCGCGAGCGGACCGGCAACTGGACCGGCGTGACCGTGGATTGCGCGCAGGCCGACTTTGCCGCGGGCGGCCGATGCTTCCGGGTCATCGACCTGCCCGGCATCTACTCTTTTACGGCCGACACCCAAGACGAGCGGGTAGCGCGGGACTATCTGATCAAAACCCCGCCGGACGTGGTCGTCAATATTTTGGACGCCTCGAACCTCGAGCGCAGCCTTTACCTGACGTCCCAGTTGCTGGACATGCGTGTTCCAATGGTGGTCGCACTCAACCAGACCGATATCGCGGAAGACCACGGTCTGAGCGTTGACCACCAACATCTGTCCCAACATCTCGGCTGCCCCGTAGTGCCCGCCGTGGCATCGCGCCGGATCGGGCTGGAGGAATTGAAAGCCGCCGTGGCGCGCGTCGCCGAAACACGCGCCCTGCCTGCCGCGCGGGTCGCCTTCGGCGATGCCGAACACGCGGTCCAGCGGCTGCAGATGTGCCTGATCGTGGCGGCGGATGATGCCGCCGTGGATTCGCGCTGGCTGGCGATCAAGCTGCTGGAGCGTGATCCATTCGCCCGCGACCTTACCGGGAACCTGTTTGAAGAGATCGTTTCCGACGAAACCGCGCGGCTTGCCCGCCACTCCAGCCACACTCCAGCCGAAGCCATCATGGACGCCCGCCTGGGTTTCATCCGCGGCCTCGCCCGTGATGTCGTCAAACGGAATTTGGACATCAAGAGGCGCTTGTCGGACATCGCGGACCGCCTGCTGCTGAGCCGGCCGCTTGGCATACCCTTTTTCCTGCTGGTCATGTACGGCGTGTTCTGGCTGACCGTGAACCTGACCCAGCCCATGGTGGACTTCATCGACACCTCGCTGAATCTCCTGCTGGTCGAGGCTCCGCGCCAATGGCTGCTCGCCGCGCGCATGCCGGAAATACTAGTTAAGGCGCTTGCGGACGGCGTCGGCTCGGGTCTCACCACGGTTGCCACCTTCATGCCGCCGATCTTCATGATCTTCCTCTGTCTCAGTCTGCTGGAAGAGTCAGGCTACATGGCGCGCGCGGCCTTTATCATGGACCGTTTTTTGTGCCATATCGGTTTGCCCGGCAAGGCATTCATCCCGCTGTTGGTCGGATTCGGCTGCACGGTTCCGGCCCTGATGGCCACGCGCACCCTTGAGCAGCGCCGCGACCGGATCATGACCATGCTGATCGCGCCCTTCATGTCCTGCGGCGCGCGCCTGCCGATCTACGCCGTCTTCGCGATGGCTTTCTTCCCGTCGCGCGGCGGCGCCATGATCTTCAGCCTCTACCTGACCGGCGCGGCGCTGGCGATTCTCTCAGGCCTGCTGCTGCACCGGACGCTTTTTCAAGGAGAGGTTTCCTCGTTCGTTATGGAGCTGCCGCCCTACCACCTGCCGGTTTTGCGCGGTTGTCTGGAACATGTCTGGTTCAACCTCAAGAGTTTCTTGTTCCGCGCCGGCAAACTGATACTGCTGATCGCCGTGGCGGTAAGTATGGTCTCCGGCCTGTTCGAGAAGTTCGCGTCCAGCCCGGAGACTGCCGCGCAAACACGAGCTGCGACGGGGCGGGTCATGACACGCGCTTTCCGCCCGATGGGTATGAGCGAGGACAACTGGCCCGCCGCCGTCGGTCTGCTGAGCGGGCTTATGGCCAAGGAGGCCATCGTGGGCACACTGGACGCGCTCTACGCGCAACAGGCCGCCCCAGCCGAAGATCCGGTCGCTATCGGCAGCGAACTGCGTCAGGCGCTCATAACGCTCGCATCAGACTACGGATTCGGGGAGGAGCGCGGAGGCGCCGCGGAATCCGCCCGCAGCGGGCTGCTGGCATCGATCCGCCAGCGTTTCAGCGACCGCGCCGCCGCCTACGCTTACCTGCTGTTCGTCCTGATCTACTCGCCCTGCTTCGCCGCCCTGATCGTGCTGGGGCGCGAAGCCGGATGGCGCTGGATGTTTTTCGCGGTCGTTTATCAGACGGTGCTGGCGTGGAACGCCGCAACCGTATATTATCAGGCGGCAAAGTTTACGGAGGCTCCCGCGCGCGCCGTCTTTTGGTTGACGGCCGTATCCGCGTTTACAGCAGCCGGCATCTGGCTGTTGCGCCTGTTCGGAGCCCGCAGACTCAGGACGGAACACGCATGAACCCTCAAAAGAAGCCGAGCGCGTTAACGGACGCGCAATTTTTGGCAGAACTTAAAGACGGCGCGCGCGGCGTGATCGCCAGCAACCCCGACCGCAAATCCGCCGAGATGGGTCTCTTTCCCGGCGCTGTCGTAACAATGTTCCGCAACCGCAAGAACGAGCGCTCGCTGGTTATCGGAGCCGGCGACGCGCGTTTCCTGATCTCGCGCACCATCGCCCGGCAAATTTTGGTATCACCTTCAAACTTCAGGGTTCAGCAATAGATCCAGCGCATCTTTGCTGCTCTTGGCAATCATCACCCTCGAAAGGCTCTGCTGCGACAACGAGTGCCGAAAGGCTCCTGCAACCTCTTCAGCTTCTTGCGCTGCGGAAGGGGGAAAAAGCACCAGAGCGCATACCCGGCAGACGCGTCCGCAAGCGCAGGCGACTCCGGATGAGCTCACGCCCACGGACGCCACCGTGCGGTATACATGCCTCGTCTCCATGCTGAAAACAGCCGACTCCTGGCCGACCGGCTCCACACTCGGCCCGTTCTGCCGCTGCATTTCGGCGCGGATTTCATCGGCGCCGCTGACCGCGCCGGAGCGAGCGCATAATGCGACCAGCATCGGCAGGGCCTGACTCTGGTCCGGCGGGGTGAAATCCAAGGCTATGCTTTGCCATTGCAGGCAATTAGCCAGCGCATTGGCAGCGACGGCAGCTTTTTGTCCGGGCGTGGCGGCCAGCACAGCCAACATGTCATCCGATGTCTCGCAGGCCAGCAGGGCGGCACGTCCCCGTCCGTCCAACATCCGGCAGATCTGCGCGATCAGTTGCAATTGCGGCGTGGCCGCGCTGTCCGGAGCCAGCACCAGCACCACGATGCGCGTAGGCTCGCCGTCGGCCGCGTCGAACTCAAGCCCCTCTTTTTTCAGGCCTACGGCGCAGACCAGTCGTGCCACAGCGTCTGTCCGCGCATGCGGTATCGCGACCCCGAACTCCAGTCCTGTGGAGAGTCCCTGTTCACGTTCGTAGACCGCCTGCACCGCCACATCGCGGTCCATCACCAGCCCGTTGTCGTAGAGCAGCGTGACCAGTTCCGAGATGGCGCCTTGTTTTGTGGTCGCTAGCAGACGCGGTTTGAGGGTTCTGCGGGTGAAGCGGTTTTTCAGCATGGCCGCGATAGAGGCAATGTCACCGGCGCGCTCGGTATGTTGCAAGTTTTTACGTATCGAAACGTCATCAAAGGGTTTTTGGAGTTCACGCATGCTCTGCTCAAGTCCGCATGACAGTTCCATCATTACCGCATTAACCAAAGGACGTTCACGCTCCGAGCATTCAAAAACGACCTCGCCGTCACTGCCTTTAAGATGGATCACCTGTGACTCGCGGCTGATCCGGTAGAGTATCTGATAGCGATTGAGGCGTTGAGCATAGAAGCCGTCATCCTCGAAGATCTCCACCGCACGGTTAATCACAAGCAACGCAGCCTGTTGGCTGGGAAAGCGGAAAACAGACTTGACTGTTTCGGGCAGAGGCATCTGGCGCCGGGTTCCGGCGCCGCTTTGGACAAAAACCCTTTCCGCCAAAGACGGTCCAGCCACGCATGTCAGAGCTATCAACATTAACGCGCTTAGAATCAGCGCAGGCGGCAATGGAGTCATAAGCATGACGGCCACCAAAAGGGCCAGAGACATCTCCCCGCGCGGCATTGACGCCAAGCCGACCCGCAGGTAGCCCAGCAAATCCAGCCCGCAGAAAAAGGCTGGCACGGCACAGCCGACGGCTTTCGCCAGCACAGCCCCTGCGACGAAAACCGACATGCCGAAAACAACCGTCGGATCGTTTAAGACACGCGGGTCTATCTGCATGCCAGCTACGGTGAAACAGGCCGGTATCAGCACGACGCTGACGAAGTCCAAACGCTCGCGGATCTCATGACGCAGATCCGTCGTTGAGAACACCAGCCCCATAGCGTAGGCGCCAGCGATGACGGGAAGGCCCATGACACCCATGACGCCTCCTGCGATCAGCAGACAGGCCGCGGAAACCGCGAAGGCGCTGGCGAAGGTCTTCTCGCGCAGAGCCAGATTGTTCACGAAACGCGCGATCGGTATTCCGCACAAAAAAACCAGTCCGATGCCGATGCCGACGCGCAGCGCCATCGTTAACATCACGCTCGCGTTCAGTGTGCCTCCATCGGCCGTGGCTGCCAACATTCCCGAGAAGACCGTGAACATAAAAAGGCCGACTGCCGTGTCGGCCGTAGCGGATGCAAGCGACAATGCGCCGGCCGGCGACTCCAGCCGCCGCCGATCCGCCAGCATTTTGGCCAACATTCCCAGCGATGTCACCGAGACAGCCGCGCTGACCAACAGGGTCTGCGGGTTCAACCAGCGCAAAGTCGTTGTTCCGCCCAGCCCGGGGACATGCGCCAAGATGGCGAGGGCGGCTGAAAAGCAGAACAGGAACCCGCACAGACTGAGCGCTATGCCGGTTTTAGGCGTGGTTCTTAAATGTCGGATGTCAGTGTCAAGGCCGGTCAGGAAAAAAAAGACCAAAAGCGAGATGGTCACAATGCCTGCAACAGGGCTTTGCGTTCCCAAAAAGGCCGAGGCGTCACTCATCAGCCCGTCCGGGAACAACGGGATCGCTAGCCCGCCCAGCATGTGGGGGCCGATCGCCACGCCGACCGCCAGCTCGCCCAAGAGCCGCGGCAGCCGCCAGCGGCTGAAGAGCCGTCCGCCAATTTTAGCGGCCAGCACCAAAACACCCACCTGAAGAATGAAGCGGGCAGAAGGAATGATCGTCACACGCGCGATTCCGCCGCCCTCGCCCGCGCACGCCGCAGCCGCGCAGAACGCCACAAAAATCGTCGGCGCCATCCTGTTACGCATAGCGCGCTCCCTTCTCAAATCAGCCTTCGGCACACACATTTTTTATCCGGCATGTATCTTAACAGCACCGCTTGTGCGGCACAAGCCCGACGGGAAGCAAAATTCACCGCGCAGCCGTCCACAACATTATCTATAACCTGAGCGTTGAGCATTGAAAGTTGAGCGTTTTTGCCAGTCCATGCCAGTACGACGTGACGCCCCAGACCGCCGCAACCGCACCTGCCGGTAGGGCGGTTTCCCCTGCCTGTGCGGGTACGCACGCAGACAGGCCGAAGCCGCCGCGGACGCCTCGGGGAGACGTCCCTACCAACAACTTGTGAACGTTCCAGTTATCTCCCCGTTTTCGCCCTATCCCCCTTGTTCCCCCCGTCTATGTAAAACTCCTAACTCCTAATTCCTAATCCTAATTCCGCGCGGCTTGCGTCCTGTCCCGCAAAGGGGTAAGATTACAGAGCAATACGTGCAGAGACCGTAATTAGAGGGCAGATCATGTTGGACATAAAAAGAATCCGTGAGAATTTCGATGAGGTGGCCGAGGGGCTGCGCCGGCGCGGCGCGGCGCCGGGACTGGCCGAACGCGCCCGCAATCTCGATACCGAGCGGCGGCGCCTGGTCACCGAGGCCGACGGCCTCAAAACCTTGCGCAACTCGCGCTCCAAGGAGATCGGCGCGCTCAAGAAGGCCGGGCAGGACACTGCGGCAGTGCAGGCTGAGGTGCGCGGCATCGGCGAACAGATCGCGGCGCTGGACGAGCGCCTGCGCGCGACGGAAGCGGATCTGGATACGGCCATGCTGATGATACCGAACGTGCCCTGCAAGACCATCCCCACCGGGCCGGATGCCTCGGCCAACCGGGTGGTGAAGGTCGCGGGCGACGCGCCGCAATACGCGTTCAAGCCGCTCGACCATATAGCGCTCGGCGAACGGCTGGGCATCTTTGATCTGCCGCGCGGCGCTAAGATCACCGGGTCAGGCTTCCCGCTGCTGCTGGGCAACGGATCAAAACTGCAGCGCGCCCTGATCCAGTACATGCTGGACATGCACACCGAACAACACGGATACACCGAGATGCTGCCGCCCTTTGTCGTCAACACCGCCTCAATGCGCGGCACCGGCCAGTTGCCGAAAATGGCAGAGGACATGTACCACTGCGAGATCGACGACTACTGGCTGATCCCCACCGCCGAGGTGCCGGTGACCAACTATTACCGCGACGAGATCATCGACCGCCCGCTGCCGGTCCGCCTGACCGCTTACACGCCCTGCTTCAGGCGCGAGGCCGGCTCGGCAGGCAAGGACACGCGCGGCATTTTGCGCGTGCACCAGTTCGATAAAGTCGAGATGGTCAAATTCGTCGAACCGGAAAAATCCTATGACGAACTCGAGACGCTGGTGGACAACGCCGAGGACGTGCTGCGCGGCCTTGGCCTGCATTATCGCATCTTAGAGCTTTGCTCGGGAGACATCAGCTTCTCTGCCGCCAAGTGTTACGACATCGAGTTGTGGGCACCGGGCCAGCAGGCTTGGCTGGAGGTCTCGTCCTGTTCTAACTTCGAGGACTTCCAGGCGCGGCGCCTGAACTGCCGC
>JAQWAM010000291.1 GCA_028707675.1 Kiritimatiellia bacterium
GGGCGGGGGCGCTGGGGCCTGACGCGGTGCGCCTGCAAGTCAGCGACGACCATGTGCGGGACTGGCTGCTGGCCATCCGCAGCCGCGCCAGCGCCGTGACCAACGCCGAGATCGGTCACCGCTCCACGTCGGTATGCACGCTCGGCCACATGTGCATGAAGACCGGCAAGTCACTGAAGTGGGATTACCGCGCCGAGAAAACCGACAACGCGGAAGCCAACAAATTGCTGCCGTGCATGGAGCGCGGCGGGTTCAGCATCGCCAAGGCGCTCGCCGCGGCCGGCATCAAAGTCAAGGTGTGAAATCATTAGCGTCCCACAGGACGTTTAGGCGGTTAGCTTTTGAGGTTGTAAGCTGTTTAGCAATTAATTCGGGCGGCTGCAAAGGCCGCTCCGGCATAAGGGGAAAAACATGAACAAGACAACATTAGTATGCGCGGGCGCCGCAGCCGCGTTACTGGCGGGGTGCGGTACAGAGAAGAACCGGGCCTGCCGCGGCAGTTGCGGCGGAGGTGCGGAAGTGAAACTTATAACCATCGACCCCGGCCATTTCCATGCGGCTCTGGTTCAGAAGCGCATGTATCCCGGCGTCTCGCACAAAGTGCATGTGTATGCGCCCGCGGGCGATGACCTCAAGATGCACATGGCGCGCGTCGAGAGCTTCAACACGCGCACCGACTACCCCACCGCTTGGGAGAGCGTGGTTTACGCCGGCGATGCTTACCTGGACAAAGCAATTAAAGACAAGGCCGGCAATGTGGTGGTGCTGGCAGGCAACAACGCGCGCAAGACCGAATACATACTCAAGTGTGTCGAAGCCGGCTTCAACGTGCTCGCCGACAAGCCCATGGCCGTCACGCCGAAAGATTTCGAAATGCTGAAAAAGGCTTTTGAAGTCGCGGCGAAAAACGGCGTGACGCTCTACGACATCATGACCGAGCGCTACGAGATCACCTCGATGCTGCAGAAAGAGCTTTCGCGCTATCCGAAAGTCTACGGCGAGCAGGAGCCCGGCACGCCGGATGATCCTGCCGTGACCAAGGAAAGCGCGCATCATTTCAGCAAGCTGGTGGCGGGCAAGCCGCTGCAGCGTCCGGCGTGGTACTACGACACCCGCCAGCAGGGCGAGGCGATCGTTGACGTGAACACCCATCTTGTTGATCTGGTGCAGTGGGAGACCTTCCCGGATGTCACGCTCGCTCCAGCAGACGTCAAGGTGGTCAAAGCGCGCGTGTGGCCGACGGCGGTGACCCTTGAGCAGTTCAAAAAATCCACCGGGGTCGGCATGTGGCCGGAGTATTTGAAGCAGGATTTGGATGACAAAGGGGTGTTGCAATGCAAGGCCAACGGCGAGTTCACCTTCGCGCTGAAAGGCGTTTACGCGAAAGTCTCTGTGCTGTGGAACTTTGAGGCGCCGGAAGGAGCGGGCGACACGCACTTCTCGCTGATGCGCGGCACGCGCGCGTCGCTGATCATCGAGCAGGGCGCGGCGGAGAACTACAAGCCGGTGCTGTATGTCGAGCCGCGGCGCGGCACCGGGGTCAAGAAGGAAGAGATCGAGGCCGCGCTGAAAGAGGCGATGGCGGAGATCAACAAAAAATGGCCGGGCATCGGCTTCGAGGCGCACGAGACCGGTTTCCGTATCAACATTCCGGCAAGTTACGCGGTCGGTCACGAAGCGCATTTCGGTCAGGTCACCGAGAAATATCTCGGCTTCCTGCGGAACCGCGACATGCCGGCTTGGGAAGTGCCCAACATGCTGGTGAAATACCACACTCTGATGGAAGCGTACAGGCTCAGCCGTTGAGGCCCTTCGACTGGCTCACGCGCCAGCCATTTCGGCGGTGATGGCGCGGGCGGCGGCGGCGGGGTCGGCGGCTTCGAGTATTGGGCGGCCCACAACCAGATGCGTGGAACCGTCTCGGACCGCCTGCGCCGGTGTCGCCACGCGCTTCTGGTCGCCAAGGCCGGTTCCGGCCGGGCGCACCCCCGGCGTCACCAGCAGGGTGCCGAGGCCGAGCGCGGCGCGCATCTCCGCCACCTCCTGAGGCGAGCACACGATGCCGTCCGCGCCGTTGGCGCAGGCCAGCAGACCCAAAGCCGCCACCTGAGCTTTCATCTCGCGGCCGATGCCCAAGTCTTCAAGGTCGGATTGCCCTAGGCTGGTCAACATAGTTACAGCCAGAATTTTTGGGGCATCCTTGCCGCAGGCGTCTGCGGCGGCGCGCGCGGCGCCGAGCATGGCCCTGCCGCCGGCGGCGTGGACGGTCATAAGGTCCACACCCAGCGCCGCGCCGGATTTCACCGCGCGCTCGACAGTGCGTGGGATGTCGTGCAGTTTCAGGTCCAGGAACACCCGCTTGCCGCGGCTCTTGACGGCTCGCACCGCGGACGGCCCCTCGGCGCTGAAAAGCTCCAGCCCGACCTTGTAGAACGAGACCGCATCACCCAAAAGATCGACAACTCTTTCAACCTCGGCGGTTGAAGAAACATCCAGAGCCACTATCAGTTCAGCCATAAAATCACCTGCAATTAAGAAGTTATTCCGCCGTTCGCGGTTTCCGTATTTATCATTAAGCCAAAAAACACGGCGCGGCACAAGCCGCGGACGGTTAAAGAAGTTGAAAAGTGAAGTTGAAACAGTATAAGATAAAAAGGGTTTAGAGAGAAAAATTCAGGAGCAAGAGGGATTGATGGTATTTTCCGCGTGGTTAGCTGTCTTGTTGGCGGTGCCGGTACTTTTGACGGGGGAGTGGCTGGTGAAGAAGATATGGTGGCTTGACCGCTTCAACATTCCTGCGCCGGTGGCGGGCGGGCTGACCGTGGCGCTGGCTGTGCTGGCGGTCAACCTTTTCGGCGGTTCGGGCGTGAGTTTCCGGACCGATGTTACGGATATGTGGTGGACGTGGCTGGTTAGCACGGAGCCGGAGTGGATGCAGGCGCCGCCCAAGAACGTAAACATGCCTTTTCTGGTGGCTTTTTTCGCGTGCATAGGGCTTAACGCCAGTTGGTCGCTGATCAAGCGCGGCAGTGTGCAGGTGTTGTTGTTTCTGGGGCTGGCGACGTTTTTGGCAGTGTCGCAAAATCTGGCGGGATCGGGACTGGCGGCGCTGTTGGGCGAGCCGCGTCTGCTGGGATTGATGTGCGGCAGTGTGGCTTTGACCGGCGGTCACGGCACCATGATGGGGATCGCGCCGGAGTTCGAGACAGCCGGGCTGGCGGGCGCGGCGGTGATCGGCGCGGCCTCCGCGACCTTCGGGGTGGTGGCGGGCGGCCTGCTGGGCGGTCCGGTGGGCGGCGCGCTGATCCGCGGCAAGCGGCTGCGTTCGGCCGCGCCTGACTGGCAGCCAGCGGTGTCGAAATCAGCGCACGCGACCGGCATCGTGTCTGACATTCTGAAACTGGCTCAGCGCGGCAGCGGTTTCTGGCGGCATCTGCTGGCGGTGCTTTTATGCGTCAAGGCCGGGGCTTGGATTAGTCTGGGGGTGCAGAAGGCTGGGGTTGTTTTTCCGGTTTACATGGGAGCGCTGTTTCTGGGGGTGGTGGTGCGCAATGTCGCGGAACTTATCCACAAAGACATCATGCACACGCGGACTATAGAAAGGATCTCCGGTGTGACGCTGGGGATATTCCTGTCGGTGGCGATGATGAGCCTGAATCTGATCGAGCTGGGCGCGGTGGCGCGTTCGATGCTGCTGATACTCGCGGCGCAAGTGGCGCTGAT
>JAQWAM010000292.1 GCA_028707675.1 Kiritimatiellia bacterium
GATCGACCAAGGTTCCGGCACACTGTTTATCGGCGACGCCATCACGCCCTTTCGCGCGCCGGATCTGGTCATGAGCGGCCACGACCTGCCGCATTACTGGCACATGCGCCAGCCTTCCGCCGGATTCGCGCTGCAGTTCGGTTTCAGCGCCGAGCATCCGTTCTGGCAATTCCCTGAAACAGCCGCCCTGCGGTCGCTCTGGGAAGACGCGCAACGCGGAGTGCGCTTATACGGGGCCGCCGTTCAGAATATTTCCGGGCTTATACGCGAGGCTGCCGTGCAAGGGGGCATGGGGCGTCTGGCGCTGTTCATGCGGATCATGGCCGAGATTTCTACAGTGGCGCCGCGGGATCGGCCGCCGCTTGCCAGCGCGACCTTCGCTCTGCCGACCAGCCAGAGCGCCTACCGCGGACTGCAGAAAGCCATCAACCTGATATTTAACCGATTCGCCGAAGATTTGACGTTTGATGCGGTCCTGCGCGAGGCGGGCATGAGCAAAGCCACTTTCGAACGGCATTTCAAACGCCACACCGGCAGACATTTCACCCGCTTCCTGGCGGAGGTGCGCCTCAACGCCGCCGCCCGCCAGTTGACGGACACCGACCTGACGGTCAGCGAGATCGCCCTCGCCGCGGGTTACGGCAACCTCTCCTATTTCCACCGCCAGTTCCGCGCCCTTTTCGGCTGTTCGCCGCTGTCCTTCCGGCGCAAGGTCAAACCGGATTAGCAGACCGCCTCAGGCCAAGGCGCCCGTCAGCTCCGCAAAGGTCTGGAACTGCCGGCCGCCCTTCACCACCGCCAACATGCGCTCGAACGGCGGTATCAGGCTGTAACGGTCATGCAGCGGGGAGGTGACGTACAGGGTCGCCATCAGATTGCCGGTCTGCACAGCCGCCGCGGCGTCCAGCGTGCCGTCCAGAAACTCAGCGCGGTGGCGCGCGACATAAGCCGTCAGCCCGGCGCGGAAAGAGTCGCCTGCCCCGACCAGATCCACCACATCGCCGACCATGAAGCGCGAGGCGCAGAAAAAAGTCTGCCCCGCGTCGCCGTCCGGTTTGACATAACGGATGTACGCGCCGTTCTTGACCGTGACCCCGAAGAGCCGGGCCCTGCCCCCCTGCCGCGCGAACCTCTCCGTGATGAAATCCAGAAAAGCCTTGATCGTGGACGGCGTGTCCAGACGCTTGGCGTCGTTGTCCGGCTCCAGTGTGTTGCGGATCATGCGCGCCTCGTCCGCCGAGGTGAAGAATATGTCCAGCTCGCCCAGCAGCGGCTCCAGCAGACGGTAGGCCGGCACCGGCGCTCCGGCGGCTATCAGCTCCTGCGGGTTGCCGGTAAGGGTGTGGCTGTCGGCAATCGTGACACAGCCTTGGGCGCGGCACCAGGCCACGAACCCGGCGAGGTCGCGTCCGCCGTTGGCGTCGCCGCGGTCGGAGAGGCCGGAGTACATATAGTACATGACACTCGGCGCAAACCGCGACACATGCGGTTTGAACGTCTCAAAATCGAAGTCGTTGTTGGCGTTGGGAAAGTAGGTGATGCCGCCGCGCTCGCCGCTGGGAACCTCGTGAATGAAGGTCGTGCCGGTCGGCAGCGCGGGGTGGACCGCGGTGGCGGACATGTCGACGCCGTTAGCGGTGAGCGTGTCGTGAAAAAAACGCCCCTGGACATCGAGCCCGTCATATTCGCCCTTGCCCAGATTGACGCCGACAGCGACCTGCAAACCGGCGCGCGCCTGCAGCGGCGCCGTGTTGCCCGGCCCGCCCGCAGAGCCGCAGCCAGCGTCCACATAGGCTTTGATCTGCTCCTGAGAATACGGCGGCATGTCCGCCGTGGCGCATTTGGCAAGCCCTCCCGCGCCCGCCAGACGGTCGGCGAACTCAAAATCCGGACTGCGCAAATCCAGCACCGCCGTGTTCAAAATCAAAATGTCTGTCGCCATCTTTAGTTCCTTTCTTAGCGTTTCTATCCCAAGTCCGGCACGGACGCGGCGGACGCTACAGAGCGCGTCCCTCCAGTGACCCCCACCTGGTTTCAGCGAGCGCCCATAAGCGCCTTGACGATCAAGAGGTCAAGCTCCTCATAATCGCGCTCGGCGATCAAACCGTCAACCGCTTTCTGGTCAAGGCCGCGCACCACATCGAGAAGGCGAAGGAAGATCGTGCGGCTGTTGGACAGGTGCTTAGTGCTGGCTTCGAGCTTCTGCGTGCGCATGGCCTTGATATCAAGGCCCACGAACTCGCCGTTGCTGCCATAGCCGTATTTGTCGAGAATGCGCACCTGGTTGAAGGCGCGGCGCAGGTCGATGCTGCCGAAACTGCGGTCTTCGTCGAACTTGATGCCGTTCTGATCGTTCAGGTGAACCGTGAAAAGCTTCTTGTGCGCCAGCGCGAAGCCCATCTCGTCGGAGGGGTCCAGTCCCGCCAGGATCGCGTGCGCGCTTTCGATGTTGACCCCCACGCGCGCGGGGTCGGAGCAGAGATGGCCGAGCGCGATGGCGTGTCCGACGGTGGGGATGTAGGCCTGATCGACCGGCTCGTTTGGCTTGGGCTCGATCGCGATGCTGATGGACGGGTCGTGCGCCAGCATGCGGTTGACGGCCTCGACAAGCTGGTCCACCGCGCGCTTGCTGTCCTTGGACTCGCGGATGTAGGTGCCCTCGCGCGCCAGCCACAGCACTATCAGTTTGGTGCCGAGGGCGTTGGCGATGTCCACGGCGCGCAGGCTGCGCTCGATGGCGTATGCGCGGGTGGCCGGGTCGTTGGAGGTGTAGCCGCCGTCAATGGTTCTCGGATCTTCCCAAAGGCGCGGCGCCACGAACTCGGCCGTCAAACCCTCTCCTTCCAGCAGTTTTTTCAGCTCGGTGGCCTTTTTGACGATGCCCGCGCCGTCCAGATCGTTCATCTCGGGCACGGCGTCGTCGTCGTGGAACTGCACTCCGTCATATCCCATAGGTTTGAAGAGCTTAAGCTTCTGAGCAAAAGCCATGCTCCCGCGCACGGTCGGGCCGAAGGGGTCCGCGCCCTCATGGATGTTCCATGGACCGAAAGAAAAACGGTATTGAGACTGCATATGACGATCCTCCTAGAATTGATTTAAACTGCCGACATCATACGCTTAAAGCGCCAGCCCGTCTTTACCGTAAGCGTCAAAATAGCGTACTCTGGCATCAATGGCTTGGTGAGCGCGCGGTTCTGCCTTTTGCAGAGCGTTGCGTTTTTTCGCCTTTTTTTTCTTTTCGCTTTGCATTCTGTCTGCCGCCGGCTGTACAGTGCCCCTGACGAAGGGAAGTGAAGCATCCCTGCCACCGAAGTCGCCAGTACCGCCACAGAAGAACTGCTGAAAATGGCGGAAACGCAATCGGAACTATAGTATAGTTTTAATCAGCCGCAAGTTGTAATCTGACTCTGTGAGATGAATGATCTGAAACACCCGACGCTTGGAAACATTAGCCTCATGCGGGCGGCCGCGCTGGCCGTCCTGCTGTGCGTTGACGCCGCGCGCGTGACCGCCGCCGATCCCGTCACGGCAGTGCAGACCGTTGCCGCGGCCAAAAAGGCCGCTCCGGGCGTGAAGCGGGCCGGCAGGGGAATTGCCGAGGTTCCGCGCCAGTGCGCGCAATGCCTGCGCCTGCCGCTGGGTCTGGTGCAGATGGTTTTCAGTCCGCTGCCGGAGGTGACTTTCAAGGACGGGCTTAAAAACACCGGCAAGGGGCTGG
>JAQWAM010000293.1 GCA_028707675.1 Kiritimatiellia bacterium
AAAATGCGTTTTAAGGACAAGGTGGTTTTGGTTACCGGCGCGAGCCGCAACACTGGGGTGAGCATCGCGGCGCTGTTCATGCGCGAGGGCGCGAAGGTCTGCATAAACGGGTCGACGCCGGAGAGCACGGCGCGGGGCGGCGAGACCCTGCGCGGCATGGGGCTGGACGGGTTTCTGGAGGTGCCGGCCGACATCGCCGACACGGGGCAAGTGCGGGCGATGTTCGACAAGATCCGCGAGGCGCACGGGCGCATCGACATTCTGGTCAACAACGCCTGCAATCAGGGGATCGGCCCGGCTTTCGAGGAGATGGATGCTGAGTTTTTCCTGTCTGTAGTCAGGACTAACCTTCTCGGAACTTTCCAAGTGTCGCAGGAAGCTGTTAAGATGATGGTCACACAAGAGAGCAGGGGCGTGATAGTGAATCTCGGTTCGAACGTCTCGATGCGGGCGATCCGCAACCGCACGGCCTATGTGGCGAGCAAGGGCGGGATTGACGCGCTGACCCGTTCGATGGCGGTGGACTTGGGGCCGAAGGGCATCCGGGTCAACATGGTGGCGCCGGGTTACATCTTCACGGACCGCTGGGAGAAGATCAGCGTCAGCGCGCGTGATCGCCGCAGGCAGAACTGCCCGCTGGGGGAGGAGGCCACCGGTGACGACATCGCGCAGGCGGTGGCCTTCATGGCGTCGGACGCGGCGCGCAACATCTACGGCGAGCGGCTGGTGGTGGACGCCGGGTGCAGCGCGCAGCACATGCCGGCGGATGTGGATTTGTGATGGGGGGTATTGTGAAAGTCAGACGTGTCTGACAGGTCGGACGGGTCAGACGTAAATCATGAAAACATCGAAAACCTACAAGTGGGAGCTGCTGCTGTGGTTGTCGCTGGCGTTTTTCACGCATCAGGCGGGGCGGGCCGTGCTGGGTATTGTGCTCGCGGACGTGCAACGCGACCTCAAGCTCTCATCAGAGATGATCGGCTGGGTGCCGGCCTGCCTTTCGATCGTGCTGGGCTTCATGATACCGGTCTCGGGCATTCTGGGCGACCGCTACAGCCGCAAATGGATCATCACCTGGACGCTGATCTTGGGCAGCGCGGCGACCGCGCTGGCCGGGGCATCGGTGGGGTTTGTCACGCTCGTGCTTTTCTACAGTGTGACCTCTGCCAGTTGCGAGGCCCTTTACGCGCCTTCAGGCTACTCTCTGCTGGCCAGTTTCCACAAAGAGACGCGCGCGGTGGCGATGTCGGTGCATCAGTCCGCGCTGTACATCGGTGTCATGACCTGCGGCGTGATAGCGGCGGCCATCGCGGAACGGTGGAGCTGGCGCTGGTCGTTCGCGGCCTTCGGGCTTTTCGGCGTACTGCTGGGCTTCATTGCCATATTCCGTCTGAAAGACGCTCCGCATGACGCGGCGGAAGCGGCGGGCGCGCGCGACAAGCCCGGGGTGTTGGAATCCGTGCGCGCGCTGGTCCGAATACCCAGCGCGCTGCTTTTGACGGTGGCGTTCACGGCAATAGTCTTCGTGAACAACATCTACTGGTTCTGGGTGCCCAAATATCTGCAGGATCCGGACGGCATGTTCCGTATGACCAAGACTCAGTCCAGCGGGGCTTTCACTTATCATGTTGTCGCGGCCATGGCCACGATCATTTGCGGCGGTTTCATTACCGACCGCTTTGTGAAACGCGATCCGAAATTCCGTCTGCGTCTGCAGGCGGCGGCGATGCTGCTGGGCGCCCCGGCACTGTACATGGTCGGAGAATCCGAGACGGTCATGACGGTCTGGGTCTTCTGCGCTCTCTACGGCGTGTTCCGCGGGCTTTTCGAGATCAACACGCACACCTCGCTCTTCGACGTTGTTCCGGCGCGTTACCGGGCCACGGCGGTCGGGCTGCTGACCATGTTCGGCTTTTTGGCGGGCGGCACGGTGGGTCCGTGGCTGGTGGGCTTCCACATGAAGCGCATCGGCACGGAAGCCGGCATGCAGCTAGGCTTCAAGCTGATGGCCGCGGCCTATTTGGTTGGCGGGGTGGCGATGCTGTCTTCGCTGCTGTTCACGTTTCAGCGCGACCGGCTGGAGGATTAGGTGTGAGCGATAGTGCATTAGTTAAGCGGTGCGGTGGTTAGCCGCGCGCGGGCCGCGGACAAATGAAGGGGTAACTTTCAACGTTCAACTTTAAGTTATAGCTAAGAATCGTTTGAACGGGCCGGAGTGAGAAGAGTATGAAAATCACAGGAATTAAGACTTTTGTCTGTAACGCGTACCGGACGAACTGGGTGTTCGTCAAGGTGATGACCGACGAGGCGGGGCTCTACGGGGTGGGCGAGGCCACGCTTGAATATAAAGAGCAGACGATCGTGTCGGCCTGCATGGATCTGGAGCGCGACCTGCTCGGCAAGGATCCGCGCGACATCGAGGCGCTCTGGCACGATAATTACCGTGATGCGTACTGGCGCGGCGGCCCTGTGCTGATGAGCGCGATCTCGGCGGTGGACATCGCTCTCTGGGACATATTGGGAAAGAGCCTGGGCGTGCCGGTGTGGCGGCTGTTGGGCGGACAGGTGCGTGACAAGGTGCCCTGCTATGCCAACGGCTGGTTCGCCGGGGCGAAAGAGCCGGAGGAGTTCGGCGCCAAGGCAGTGGAGGCGATTGAATCGGGCGGCTGGAAGGGGCTGAAGTGGGATCCCTTCGGATCGGCCTACCGGCAGTTGGAGCCGCAGGCGTTCCGCAAGGCGCTGCGTTGCGTCGAGAAGGTCTATGAGGCGGTGGACGGGAGAGCCGAGATTTTGATCGAGGGGCACGGCAGGTTCGATCTGCCGACCGCGCTGCGCGTGGCCAACGCTCTGGAAGATTTCAACATCCTCTGGTTCGAGGAGCCGATCATACCGGACACGGTAGAGGCGCTGGCCGACCTGCGCGGCCGCGTCAAGGTGCCGCTATCTTTCGGGGAGCGCCTGTACGGTGCCTGGCAGTTCCGCACACTTTTGGAGGCGCGCGCGGCGGACTTCGTGCAGCCGGACGTGTCGCACGCGGGCGGCATCACCGAACTGCGCAAGATCGCGGCGATAGCCGAGTGTCACCATATTCCTTTTTGTCCGCACAACCCCAGCGGGCCGGTGGCCAACGCGGCCACGCTGCAGCTCGCCGCCTCGCAGCCGGGGTTCTACCTGCTGGAGACCATGGCCAGCGACGTGCCGTACCGGCGCGAGATCTGTGACGAGCAAGTGACGCTGCGCGACGGCTACATGAGTATTCCGGCAGAACGTCCGGGCATCGGCGTGGACATTGACGAGACCGAGATCGCCAAACATCCGTACCGGCCGGTCTCGCTGCGCCATTACAAGGGCACTCTGACAGAGATACGTCCGGTCGATGCCGCCGCGTATTTCGGATCATGACGGGTGCGATTCACTAAAGTGAATTTGCGCCCTTGTACCCTTTCGGCAGGGGTGCAAGGTGGATTTTTTGGTTACGTGCGACATTCATTGGGTATTCCCTATTTCATTCCCTAGAATTCGCAGGGTTCTGAAAGGCGGCATGGACCGGCGGCTCGCGAGGACGCTAGCCCTCCACGCCACGAGAAGCGCTTCGCACTGGAGGGCGAGCGTCCTCGCGAGCCGTATCGCTTCCAAAAAATTCCCCTTAAATCCAAACGATTGACGCTATGTGGCGTAATGTTGTAAAAACAAGCTGTTAATGCGAAAAGGGG
>JAQWAM010000294.1 GCA_028707675.1 Kiritimatiellia bacterium
AACCCCAACGGTCCCCCTTGCCGAGCAGTATCCCCTCTTCTGCTGCCATCACTGGCCCGTCAATGACGCGCACATGGGCGGCCATTACTGCAAAAGCCGCGCCAACCGCGACCGCAAAAATCACTGTCTTCTTCATTGTCGTTACCTCTCTTTTTTAAGGCAGGTGAGGGTGATCCTGCGGAACTCCACACCGCAACCTTCACTTTGTAGCTGAATCTTGCCGCGCGCAGGAACGACGCGCGTCGCCTTGTTGACAAGCTTGCCGTTAAAAAGTTCGCGCGATCGCGCCACAGTCGAGATCTGCGTATCCGCTATTTCGCCACGTCCGGTGGAACGCCCGTCACCGTTCACATCGTCAAAAACGGTGGCATGCACCAGTTCCGATGGAACAACGCCCGTGGCTTCGAGATTTTCCACAACGACCTTGCCCACGCGGCAACTGACATACGGATCAAACACCTCGCGCGGCTCCCCGTTCTTCCCCGTCACGCGCACCGATTTTGGCCCGACGACCGCGAGATGCGAATACGGATAGCGGTCGGCGTGGAAATTCACCTTGAGGTTCTTGAAGTGGATGCTGGTGAGATTCGCGCCGAATTCGAACGCGCCGAAATGCCCGCGCACCGGATCGGAGCCGGTATAGGCCTCGAACATGTCGATCGGACGATCAAGATCAATCTCGATGTCCTCGAAGTGCAGGTTGCCGCCGGAACCGATCTTCGACCATTCCGGCTCTGTACCGACCGCGTAGTTCGGGGTCTGCAAGTACATCTTGAAGCACTTGATCCCTTTCACGCGGCGGAAGACGACATCGCTGATTGAACAGTCGACCTCCGTTCCGTCTCCATAGCGATAGGTCGCAGGCAGGATGCGGATTGCGGGATATCCATTACCGAGCAATTCCAAATCCTCGCAGAGCATCATGTTCTGGGGACCGAACGTCACCGACGAATCAAGCCAATCATAAGCGTTTAAGGCCACGAGATCATCCCCCACCTGTCCGCGTGCGTTCCTTACATGCACCCGCGAAAGATTGCCGTTCAGGTGATAGCCGTCGGCCATGCAGCGGTCGAAAACCGTGTCTATCAGATGGATGTCGCTGCCGTTGCCAGCCTGATAGGCGAAAGCGCTTGTGTACGCGAAAGTCACGCCCTTGAAAGTAATGTGATCGCAACAGTTGAAGAGCATCAACGTCGAAACGCCATAGTAATTACCAACCTTGCGTTCGGACATGTCCCAGCGGCCGCTCTTGCCGTAACCGGCGCGCGCGCGCCGCCAGTCCTCCCAGCGTCCGCCGACAATCGCGACGTTGTCGTCACGGACATTTTGGTGCGTCGGCGCGAGTGTGCCGTCCGACGCCCTCTCATTGCGCAACATCACCACATCCGTCCCCGGCAGCAGCGCTATCGTGGCCCCGTTGGCCTCGATACGGCGGTTGGATGGCACCCTTATTGTTCCGTCGATAAAGTACTTCGCCGCCCGCCCGGGAATCACAATGATCTCATGTTCGTCTAGCGCCTGTTGGAGCGCCGCCGTCCATATGTTCGTGCCGTTGACCGCCGTGACCCTCGCCTCGTAATCGGCGAGCGAGACGCGATCGGAAAGCCTTGCCTGCAAAGCCGCGGTTTCCGTCGCGGAAACAAGAATGGCGCTCTCGATTTCGGCGACTGTCGGCTCCGCCGCGCACGCGATGGATGATTTTGAAGCCCCGGCTTCTTTGAGCGCGTAAACGCCGCCTTTGACGGTATTGAACCGGAGACGACCGAATTCGTCGCGGTCCGTCGCGACCGTTTTGCCGGCGGAATCCGTCACTTCCCAGTCGCCCCAGACGAGGCAGTCCTCGCCCTTCTCCGAGGTGACCGATACACTGCCGATCTTACCGCCGGCGAAATCGGCGTCGACGAGAAACGCGCCTTGCGCGCGCCACGAACGGATCGAGACGTCCTGCGCCAGCGGCCAGCGCGGGAAAAGGCGGATCGCGCCGTCCCAGCTCTGCAGGATCATCTCCTGAAAAGGCGCCACGCACGAAAGCGACTCGGTCCAGCCGCCGGTACGCTGCCAAATGCGGATGGCCATGCCCCAGACAAGTCCGTTCGCATGCGTCCAGTCGACGAGATCCCTGCGCCAGGCTGCAAAATCACGCTCGGGGATGCAGCCTGGCGAGCGGGCGATGCCAATCTTCGACCAGTGGCTGATACCGAGATAGGTGTCGCGGCGGCCTGCGGGCTTGCCGTCCCATGCCGGCGCCGGCTGCCACGGCGCGCCACCGCCGTCGCCCGGCGACCTGCACAGGATGCAGTGCCGCTCGTATGGAGAGACTTGCTTCAGGCGGTCGCTACGCACCAGATTGTCTAAACGGTCTTGCCATTCAGCACGTAAATCTTCATCCACGCCGAGGATCTTCGAAGACTCGATCGCCCCCCAGAGCGCGTGGCGGCAATGTACCACCACCTGATCCTTGTCGCAAAAATCCATCGGATCCTTGAAACCGCTTTCACCCTGTACGGACGGGAACAGATGGTATTTGCCGTCCTTGAGATCCGGCGGCAACTTCGGATGCGGTGCTTTCTTGAGGAAGTCGAGATAGAATAGCGCACACTCCTTGATGAAAGGATAGCCGCGTTTCGCGAGCCACTCCTTGTCCTTGGTGAACATGTAGTATTCCCAGTAATGGTTCATCATCCATCCGGTCATGTAAGCCATCCGCCCCAGCGGGAGCGTGCCGTTGTAGTCCTCAGTCGCGAGGCACGGGAACTGCTGCAGTTGGAAGAAGCAGCCGCGGCAGTTGTAGTATTCCTTCGCGATCTTCCTCCCGATCGGCAACGCGAACTCCACCGCGTCCATGAACGTCTCGGCCTGGTCGAGGCGGTTGGCCGTGAAATCGCCCCAGTATATGGACTGCAGGTTGTAATTGGCGTGGTAGTCGCCGTTCCAGCGCGAGTAGTCCGGCAGCGACGACGGGAAGAAGAGTCCCGGCGGAACCGTCCCGGGGCGGAGAACCGCACGGCGGGCGTGGTAGGTCGAATACCAGAGACCTTCGAGGAAGGTGTCGCCGGGCATCGAAAACGAGCTCTTCGCCCAGTATTCCGCAGCAGACTTTTTGGCAGCGGCGAGGTATTCGTCGAACAGCTTCGGCGGCGGCGGGGTCAGCGTCTTGTCGCGCGACGTCATGACCGCGAGCGCCACCGCGCCGTTCGTCGTGGCCTTGCCGCCCGTCAGGATGATGTACGCGTCCTTGCCCTCAGAAGGCAGAGCGGGACGCCAGAACGCGCCGCACTTCAAGAGCGGCTTCAGCGTCAGCCGGTAACGGAAACCGTCAGGAAAGAGCGGATCGGGATGGAACCGCTGTTCGATGGTGTCGCCTGCGAGCACCTGCGGCGGCGGGAGAGGCGTCACGCCGGGATTGAATTCCGTCGGCTTGCCGGGATAGGACGGGTACTCCTCAATCTCCTTGCGCAACCATGTCTCGTAGTCCGGATCGGCCCAGCGGTGGACCGACACGTACACAGGCGGCTTTTCCGTGAGCCGCGTGTCCTCGCGCCAGCCGTCGACTTTCCAAGCCACCGCCAGCACATTGATCTCGGGATCTATCACCGCCTCGAACGAGACGCGGAAGGCGCCTCGCTTCCAGGAGAAATCGAACGTGGCGCGCCCCTCTTCGATTAAGAGCTTCTGCACGACCTTCTCGGGCTGT
>JAQWAM010000295.1 GCA_028707675.1 Kiritimatiellia bacterium
GATGTTCAGGCGTGTACCAGAAATGCGGGTTGAAGCTGTGCTTCAGCCCGGGCGCGTCGGTGATTTTAAGACAGCGCTTTCCGCCGGCGGCCGTCTCTTCGGTCACCGCAATCCCGTCCCCCTTGTTTTCGACCAAAGAACGGGTGCGGTTGGGCAGGTTGCCGACATCTGTGTTTTCGAAGCCGTCGGAAAAAACCGTCGGCGGCGGCGGAGGCAACCCCCGCCACGGAGGCGGCGCGGCGAATTCGCGGGCCTTGGCGACCCAGGAGGGATCGCCATAAACGCCCGCCTGCGAGTAGTCGAACGGCACGAAACCGACGGCCAGAGCGGGAGAGTCCGGTTTCAGGCGGAAATCGTTTTTGGCGGCATCGGCGAACTTCGGGTCGGCGATAACCGAGCCGACGTCGCGGCCGAGCTTTTGCCAGTTTTCAAACGAGCGCCCGATGAAGTCTATGGGCGCGCCCGACGGTTCCCAGTATAGGTTGTTCCTGAGTTCGAGCCGGTCGCCGAACTCGGGGGCAGCGAAGACTTTCCCTCCGCACCCGCAGATGATGTTCCTCTCAAGAGTGGCCGCGACGTGCGTCTCTTGCTTATAGTACTGGCAGAACATCACCGGCCCGTTATACCGTCCCTTGTCGCCAGGCCGGGAGACGAAAACGTTGTTGCGGACGATGTTGCCCTTGCCGCTGCCGAGCTTATATCCGCCGTCGCGCACGTTGTAGACCAGATTATTCTCCATAAGCATGAATGAGGTGCTGTTGTCGTTGTAGAGACCGTGCATGCTGGAGTCGCCGTCGCCGTCGAAATCATGGATGACGTTGCCGCTCATCACCGTTCCGGGCGCTTCCCCGAGCGTGTAGATGCCGCCCATGTCGGCCAGCACGTCCCAGCCGAGGTGGTGTATCCGGTTATAGGAAATGGTGTTGCGTTTGGACGGGACATCGCCGTAGCCCCAGCGCCAGCCTACGGAAATGCCGGAGTAGGGCATTCCCGCAATATCGTTGTGCGTGACCTGGTTGTCGCCGCTGTGCCCGACAAGAATGCCGACGGCGTCGGGCCAAACGTGACCGGCGTCGCGGATGATGTTGTTGTCGACCCGGCAGTGGCCGGTCAACTGCCCGGCTTCTAACGGCGTATGCTCGGTCTGCCCCAAACGCGCGCCTCCGGCGCCGAGATCCTCCAGCAGGCAGCGGTCAACGGCACAGTCGCGGCATCCCTCCCTGAACCAGATCCCGTAGGCGCCGGTGCGCCGGATCGAGCAGCCGTCGAAGACCACATTGCGCGCGTAATCAGCCACCACGGCGGCGCCGATCTTGCAGGCGGCCTGTGGCGACCACTCGCCTTCGGGCGGCATTAGATAGGCCGCGCACTCGAAGGCAAGCCCGCGAAACAGGATGTTTTCAACCTGCGCTCCCCCCGCGCTGCCGGAAAGGCGGAGAAAGGTTTCGGTTACCGGCGCCACAACCTCCGCTTGGGCCATGTCCTCGCCCGGCCGCGGCTTGTAGAACAGTATGCCTTCGCGGTCGAGGAACCACTCGCCCGGCGCGTCCAGCGCCTCGCGGAAATTTTCCAGATAATAACGTTCCTTCGACGCATAGTGGCCGAACTTCGGCGGATAACGGCCTGTCAGAAACACCAGATTGCGCCCCGGTTCTATGCCGGCGACACGGTGCCGCGAAATCTCCCAGGAATGGTAGGCGGTGACCACGACATCGCGCAACAGTTCCGGCGGCAGTTTTAACAGCGGCGCTATATCGTTGGGCCGCGCCAAAAACGCGCGGTCGTTAAGCGGGCCGGATTCCCCTGTCACGGGGTCTATGCCGGTTTCCACGGTGCCGTCCATGTAGGCGTAATGCCCGTTCGGCGTGCGGGCCCGCACGGCGCGGTGCCTGTTGACGTAGAGATGCCCGATGCGCCATTTGCCGCCGCGGGCCTCAGGAACCGCCGCCTTCCAGATGCCGTCCCCGCAGGGCTTAAACCCGGTGATGCGCCGCCCGCCGCTGATCACCGGCTGCGCGCCGGGCGCGGCCGCGTAGGTGACGCGGCCGCCGGCAGGCCCAGAATCCTCCGGTGAAAAATCAATGGGGCTGTCGATATGGTAAGTTCCTCCGCGGAAAAGGACGAGGACATCGCGGTCAGGATTCGTTTGACGCAGCGTACGCGCGGCGTCGCGCGCCCGCGCGAAAGTGGCGAACGGGCGCCTCTTGGTTCCGGGACCGGTGTCGTTCCCGTCCGGCGCAACCCAGAAATCGGCTTGCTCGCCGGCGAACGTCCCGTCATGAGAGCGGCACCCGCAGGCCAGAACTCCCAACAGCACAAACCATCTTAACACGATCACATGTAACCGCATGTCTTTTCGCCTCCCCTACTGTTGATACGCTACTTCCCCTCTTGGGATATGGAAACGCGGACATCGTCAAACAGGAACGCGCCGTCACGGCCGGTGTTGACGAGGTAGAAATGACCGGCCATCGCGAAGTCCGGGTTCCCGAAGGGAACGTTGCGGAAGATCTGCGGCGATTGTCCGGGAACCGTAACGGTCAGATCGAACGTCTTCGCCTTCCCCTTGCCAACGGCGAACGACATCTCAAGCAAAACCCAGGCATCGCGGGGAAGCTTGGCTTTCACGCCGGCGTCTTTCGTGGCGGTCAGCACGCCCTGCGCATCGATCTGCAGGTGCGGCCCGGCCTTGTACCACCCGATGCCCGGATTCCTGTGGTCACGGAATTCGAGATAGAGTGTGGCCGGCGCGGTCCTGGGCAGCTTGATCCGGAGGGAGGCTTTGACCGCGCCGGTGTCCACTCCGATGGGACTGTGCATATGCGAGCCTTCCGTGAGCATCAGGCTGTGTTTTCCGGAGGCCGCATCCGCATCCGTCACCGCGATTTTGCGTTTCGGCCCCATGGCCAGTTGGCCGGAACGGGTCGGGGCAACCCCGGCCGTCTCGTCTTCGTAGGTCCACTCGAACCCGCCCGGTCCCGGCGGATACCAGATGGGCGCGTGCTTCATCTTCCCCGGCAGGGTTTTCCACCGCCGGTCGCCGTAAAGGCCGACTTCCGACATGTCGGTTTGCTTGAAGCCAATCTTCAGCGCGGGCGAGCCGGGGCGCAGGCGCAGATCGCGGCCCGCGGCGTCAACGAACAGTGGATCGGCCATGACCGATCCGGCGTCATGGCCTTTCGCCTGCCATTCCGCGAACGTCGCGGCCCGCAGAGCCGCGCCTGAAAAAAGTTTCGAGTCCACGCGGGCGGCGCCGGCCCAGTAGACGTTGTCGCGCGACACCTGGGCGTCGGGCCGGTAGCCGGTGCGCATCAGCGCGGCGTCGCTCTCGCCGTATACGATGTTCCGCTCGAACAGGACGGGGTTGGGGTTGTGCCGCACCTGCACGTCCCACCAGTGCCCGCCGCCGCGCACGCCGCTGATCTGGCAGAAGGCGAAAATATTGTCGCGGACCACACACTCGTGCCCCCCGTTGCCCGCAAAGCCGCCCATGACGTCGTGGACAACGTTGCCCTCGAACAGGACGCCCGACACGCCCGAGTCCGGGTAGAGGCCTTCGGCTCCGGAGGCGAGCAGGTCGGGGCGTATGTCGTGAATCCAGTTGCGGCAGACCCGCGCGCCCTTCTGCCAGCCGAGAAGGTAGATGCCCCCGCCGTCGTCGAGCAGGTTGTTCATCATGTGGTGAATGTGGTT
>JAQWAM010000296.1 GCA_028707675.1 Kiritimatiellia bacterium
TGCCGCACCTCATGAAGCGCTGGCTCGGAGATTTCAACGCGTCGTTGGGCGAGTCGCGGCAGCCGGCAGAGGCTGTCGGCGCCTTTGTCCGGGCGCATCCGGTTTTGTTCGTCCTCCTTTGTGTGTTCATTAAAGAAGGATAACCGGATGCGCCTTTATTAGGCAATTCTTACCCACAGATTTTAACGAGATGCCGTTTTTCGATATTGTCTCATGGTACCACACGCTGCTGCCGGCCAAAGCGCGCCGCATGATTTCTGGGCTGCTGGAATTGCCGCGGCAAACAGCTTGGAACGACGGGTCCGACGTTTTCGGCACGGGAAAACTGATGCTGGTCTCCATCGACCGTTCGCTCAGCGCCTGGACACAACTGATATCGGTTCTACCCAATCAGGAAACCGAGATTCTCAGTTTTATGATCAGGCTGGATCATCTTCGCCGCGGCATCGAACGGGCGGTGCCGCAAGCACGGGCATTTGTCCGTCCGGGGCTCGACGAACCTCGATTGTGATGAAAACGGGCGCTACGAAAAGGGAGCGCGAACGTTTGATTTGGCGTTGCTGAGCGGAATTGGAAAATCAAAGTCCAAGCGTTTGCCGAGCGGCCTGACGGAAAGATCGATTTTCGGTCTTGGATACCCATTCAGTCGTCAAAGACTTCTGCAACAACTACGTGGAGGAAGCGATTACTGCGGCGGTGAAGGTGCTGAAGGCCTTGCCCCTCTCGCTGCGCATGTTGCGGGACACCCATACCGTGCTGCTCAGCGGCAGCAGGAGCGAACGTAAAGCCCATGGTGAGTTCCGTGCCAGCAAAAACTGGCTCGGCGGCTCGTCAGGTGCGACCATCACGCAGGCTAAAATCTAGTTTCTAGGTCTAACCCTGTTAGGTCTGTTTAGGTCAATGGCCTAAGTCCTAATGCGACTTCAGAACCTTTATAAGGAAGCTGGTGTGATGTCGGGGGAAGTGGTATAAAAGATGATCGTGATATACGGATGCGAGAGGAAAAACAGCATGAATACGATTTTTAGGCTGGCGCTGGTTTTTGCGGTTTTTTTGACGGGCGGTTTCGTGTGTGCCAGAGGAATAACGAATCTGAGCCCGACGGTTGAGGCGCAGATTTACGAAGGAGAGATTCGATCCGTATCAGCGGGGATGTGGGTGGAGGCGGAATGGCGGATCGAATGGCCGGAAGAAGTTTTCGGTGCCAGTAGCGACGTGTTGGCTGCCATCCAATGCCAGATGATTGACGATTGCTTCGGTAATGTGTCGGAGTTCTATCCAACTCCGGACAAAGCCCTTCAGAAGATTTTCAGCACTGCTTACAGCAAGTTGGACGTGCCGCCGGACGAGGATGGGTCAGTCAGCCCACTCCTGCGTCATTTGGATTTTCAAGCGAACGTGTCGATCAAGTTCGCTGATGCCGGATCGATGGGGTATGTCCTTGAAGGGTGCCATAACGAGGGCGGCAACGGGTGCCATTCATACGTGAAGGCCCGAGTATTTTCGCTTTCTACGGGTTGCCTTTTGCAGGAGTCGGACTTTATGACGGCGTCGGGTTTGAAGGCGTTTCCAAAAGTTTTCTTTGACCGCGTTTCCAGAAAGCCCGATGTGAAACCTTGCTCAAACGCAAACGAGAACGACGCTGAAGCGGCGCTCGGCAATTTTATGATTGAGCCCGAAGGCATCCGCTGGTGGCTTAGACCGTATTCGGTTTTTCCAGGCTACGCTGGGGTGCAGGACATGCTTTTGACCTGGCAGGAACTAAAGCCGTTATTGAAGCCGGGCAAGGAGAAGGTTTTCAAGGGGATATTCACGAAGAGTACGTTATAGGTTAGTGCCGAGACTGCCGGTAGTGCCGGTGGTGGTCGGGTAGCGTGGGCTGGGGCAAGGGGCGGGCGCGTGAACGCGCAGGGCGGGGAGGGGCGTGAACCGCGAATGGGGCGGATCGGGCGAATGTGGGGGAGGCGGAAACGGCTTTGTTTAAAGTCAAATGACGGCACCGGAGATACGCGCAGTCTTCAGCGCGGGGTCGATGTGCTCGGATCTAGTTTCGGCTTCATTCATGGCTAAACGTCCTCTTGCGCGTCCTGCAGGCGTTTCTGGCGCTCCGGGGTCTCCACGTAATTCTCACGGGTCGATACCCGCCTTCCGCTTTTCTTCTCCAGTTCCTTGCGGGCGTTGCCGGCGATGCGGCCCCCTTCACGGGCGGCTTGCCGATTGCGCGGAAAGCCCTGCGCATCGGTGTTGCGGGCGATCTCCGTGGTCGAGGCTTCTCCCAGCATGGTAAAAATCAGCTCCAGATCGTTCATGTGGTCGCGGAGGTTGTCGCCGGGTCGGGTCAGCGCCTTGTAGTCGCGATACTCTTTAGGCGTCATGCCGAACGTGGCCTTGCTGATTTCAGCGGTCAGGATGGCGTAGTCGGTCTGCTCCTTGATCCCGCGCCGTTTCCACTCGTCCGTCAGCTCGTCGCGCACCGCGATGCCGCGCATACGCTTCTCGATCCACGCCTCGGAGTAGCCCTTCTGGCGATAGATCTCACGCATGCGCCGGGCGGCGAGCTCGGGGTTCTCAATCTCCTGCAGGCGCTCATAGCCCACCCGCGCAAGCCACCGCTTAAACGGCTCGGCCTTGGTCGAAGGCACGGATTGAATCAGCCGGAGCAGGCTTTCCGCATGCGCGGCCTGCACTTTCCGGGTCTTCCCGTCCGCCGCCGTCATCGCAACCAGGGTACAAATTGTACCCCAGTTGGCGCTCAACTCCGGATCGCGCCCCTTCAGCTTCTTCACGTACTGCTTAACATCCGCACTGCCGGTCAGGATTTCCAGCACATCCTGAATTGAGAAATACCATTTCTGATCCGCCTCGTGCCACACCCGACGGACTTGCCGCTCTTCAAACAGAACCAGATTGTCCATGGCCTCTCTCCTGTGTTACAGATCCCCCGCAAACGCCCGATGCAACAGCGACTTCTTCAATGCCGCCCGCGCCGCCGATGGCTGCGGCACAGGCACGTTTTAGGCATACATACCTTACCACCGCCCGGGGATGAGTGCCAGCGTAAAACCCGGGGATGAACAGCTATCTTCAGGAACCTGAGGATGAGATATGGTTCAGTTAGAAATGAATAATACCAAATTAGGAATTGGTATTTAGGAATTAGGAAAACACCCGACTGGACATGGGTAATAAGGGTTAAACCGTAAGCGGCTGAACTTTGACCTTCTAGCCGTTTTCTAAGTGACGTGCTATTACGCGGGCATGAACAAACAAATCGCGAAGACGGATAAGGCGGGGCGCAAGCGTTATCTTGAGAGCGAGCGCCGGGAACTGTTGCGCAAATTCGGCGCGGGCGGCATGACGCAGGCGGCTTTCTGCCGGTTGAAAGGGTTGTCAGACGTGACGCTTTCCAAGTGGGTGCGCGGCCGCTTCATTATTTGGCGGCGTTTTCTTTGAGGGAGTTGGTGGTGCGGGGTGCGACCGCGAATGGGGCGAATCGGGCGAATGTGGGGAGGCGGGAATGCCTGACCAAAGCAATCTCAAATGTAGAATGTGGGTTGCGCTGAAAAAGTCGGCTGCCTGCGAGAAATCGAACAAAAACGCCCTCACGGGCGCACTACAAACGGTTGCGGTTTGTTCGTAGTGGCGCCGTGAGGCGCTTCTTGTGACTTTTTCAGCGCAACCGAATG
>JAQWAM010000297.1 GCA_028707675.1 Kiritimatiellia bacterium
TGATGATTTCAATGCCGGACATCTTGGAGTCGATGTCCACCCCGGCCTGCGCGTACGCCGAGACGCGATGGTTTTTGACAGGCTGTTCAGTCATCATAATCCCCTTTACGCAACAATTAGAAATTCAAAACGGGCACAAAATAACAGATCGGGCCGGTAATTTCCAGCAGAAAATGGCAAGGCGGGCCAGCCCGCGGCTCGCGGGAAGGTTCTCACACGAAGGGCGCGAAGGTTTTTAGTCGGCGGGGGCTTGGCAGCAGCAGTCGGCAGTTCCCGGTCCCCGGGTTCCGGGTCCTGAGTCCTGGGTCCGGGGTTCGGGGTCCTGGGTCTTGGGTCCTTTTGCGGCTCGCGGGGACGCTCGCCCTCCGGGGACTGCGGCTCGCGGGGACGCTCGCCCCCCAAAAAGCGCCTGCCGCCGGTCAGCGTCATTATGTCGCATGCCGAAAAGCCGGAAAGAGACGATATTGCACATCTAGCTGACTCTCGCGCAAGCGTGAGAAAAGCACAAGCCTCTCATGTGGCGTAAGTTATGATTGGCATCATTGTTTCTGGCACGGGCTATGCATAATTTATGGTGTCTCTTGCATAAAGAGCGTTGTTGAAGTGCTTTAAAAGAAAGGAGAGTTCAAATGAGAGCGTATCTGAACACCATCGGTAATCCCTGGCGGGTGTTTGACGAGCTGATGAGCGAGTTCCCTTATGAGCTGCTCAACACGGCTTGGCGGACCCGCGCGGGGCGCTATCCGCGCGTGAACGTGTGGGAGAGCGACGAAGGCTTGGCCGTTGAGGCCGAGGTGGCGGGTGTCGAGCCTGACAAGCTGGATGTGGCCGTGGACGCCAACGTGCTGACGATCAAGGGCGAGCGTGAGCAGGAAGACGGCGGCACGAGCGAGTTCCAGCGCAGCTTCAACCTGCCTTTCGAGCTGGAGAGCGACAAGATCAAAGCCGCGGTTAAGAACGGCATGCTGACGGTCACGATCCCGCGCAAGGCGGCGGAGAAGCGCCGGATCGCGATCGAGAAGCTTTAGTCCCTGTAACAACCGGAAAGGAGGATGTCATGAGCTTGATTAAAAAGAGTGAGAATGTTGACGCGCAGAAGGTCAGCCGTGTCGAGGTGACCCCGGTCTCGCGGGTGACGGAGAACGGGGAAGCCTTCGTGATGACGGTCGAGCTGCCGGGCGTGGGCGACAAGGATCTGGAGCTGGTCCTGGAGAACCACACGCTTTCGCTCACGGCCGAGAACGCGCTGCAGAGTTTCAAGGACCACAGTCTGGTGCTGAACGAGGTGGCCGAGGTGCGCTACCGCGCGGCTTTCGACCTGCCGGATCGCGTTGACGCGGCCGGGATCAAGGCCGCGCACCGCAACGGGCTGCTGATCCTGACGCTGCCCAAGCGCGAAGAGTTCAAGCCCAAGCGCATCAGCATCAGCAAAGGATAAACAAGATACTAAGATCGACGCCCGGAGCGCGCGAAAAGCGCAGCTCCGGGCGGGAAAGAAAGGATAATGGAACGCTCAACGTTCAATGTGGCTCGGTAGGGACGCATCCCCGAGGCGTCCGCTCGGTAGGGACGCATCCCCGAGGCGTCCGCGCATGGACCTGCGGCGGTTTGCGGGGAAACCGCCCTACCACGCTTCGCATCAGGGACGCATCCGGTAGGGACGCATCCCCGAGGCGTCCGCATGGTAGGGACGCATCCCCGAGGCGTCCGCGGATGACAGGCAGGGATGCCTGTCCTACGGCTGCGGCGGCCGGAGCGTGGCAGCCGGTCGCGGGGCATTGCCCGTAGAGCGGTGCCGCGACCCGCGCACAGCGCGGCTCTTGTCACCGCACTCCAGATCCGCAGCGGCGAGAACTTTGGAGTGCGTGCGGCAAGCGTACCGCAGTGCGGGACGCGCGACGCCGCTTTTCGCGGGAGGCGAGGAAACGCTCAACGCCTAAGTTTTGGGACCCCGGACTCAGGACCCAGGACCCAGGAACTGCCGACTGCCACTGCCGACTGCCACTGCCGACTGCCCCCGCCGACTGCCACTGCCGACTAACGCACTAATGCACTAACGCACTAATGCACTTCTTCACCAATGCACTTTTTTGCTATGATTCCCGCATGCAAGTGAAATTCAAGCGGGTCGACCCGGCGGCGGTGCTGCCGGCCTACGCGCGTCCGGGCGACGCGGGCATGGACCTGTGCGCGTGCGAGGAAGCGGTTTTGCGGCCGGGGGAGCGGCGTCTGGTGCGCACCGGGCTGGTGATGGAGCTGCCGCAGGGCGCCGAGGCGCAGGTGCGGCCGCGCAGCGGCCTGGCGCTCAAGCACGGCGTCACGCTGCTCAACGCGCCGGGCACGATCGACGCCGGCTACCGCGGCGAGATCGGCGTCATCCTGGTCAATCTGGGGCAGGAGCCCTTCGCGGTGCGCGCCGGCATGCGCATCGCGCAGATGGTGGTCGCGCCGGTCGCGCGCGCCGAGGTCGCGGAGGTCGCGGAGGTCTCCGGCACCGAGCGCGGCGCGGGCGGGTTCGGGTCCAGCGGGCTCATGGCCGGGGGGATTGGCGATTAGCGATTGTTGATTGTTGATTGGCGATTGGCGATTTTTGGGGGCTTGGGTCCTGGGTCCTGCGTCCTTGGTCCTGGGCCCTGGTAGGGACGCATCCCCGAGGCGTCCGATTGGTAGGGGACGCCTCCCCGAGGCGTCCGCATGGTAGGGACGCATCCCCGAGGCGTCCGCATGGCATTGCTCTGCGGCGGTTTGCGGGGAAACCGCCCTACCTGCGCCTGTCGCCGGTCGCTTGTCACGGGAGAAAAATGCATGCGATGCGTGGTGATAGATGTGGGCAACACCTCCACCGGGGTGGGGCTGTGGGACAACGGCAGGGTTTCGCGCGTCTCGCACATACGCGGCGGCATCCGGGGTCGGCCGGAGGCGTGCGCCGCGGCCTTGCGCAAGGCCGCCGCCGGCAAGGCGGCTGACGGCGCCGCGCTGGGGTCGGTCGTGCCGCGCGCGGACGCCCAGTGGCGCCGACTGGTGCGGCGCGAGCTAGGCTGCGCCGCGCTGACGGTCGGGGCCGGCCTCAAGCTGGACGTCACGGTGGATTATCCCGAGCCCGCGAGCGTCGGCGCCGACCGGCTTGCCGACGCCTGCGGCGGCGTGCGGCGCTACGGCGCGCCGCTGCTGGTGGCGGATTTCGGCACGGCGCTGACCTTCGACATCATCATGCCCGACCGGCGCTATGTCGGCGGCGTGATCGCGCCGGGACTGCCGCTGATGACCGATTACCTGTCCGAGCGCACGGCGCTCCTGCCGCGCGTGGAGCTGAAAGGGCCGTGCCCCAAGATCGGGCGCAGCACGCTGCAGGCCATGCGCGTCGGGGCGCAGATCGGCTACCGCGGGATCGTGCGCGAGATCGCGGAATATCTGCGGCGGGAGACCGGGGTGGATTTCCGGCTGGTGGCCACCGGCGGCTACGCGGGCTGGGCGCTCAAGGGCAGCGGCATGGAGTTCACGCTCGACCCGGACCTGACCCTCTTCGGCCTCGGCTGCATCTTCGAAAGCAACGCGCCGTAAAAGGACCCAGGACCCCGGACCCAGGACTCCGGACCCGGGGACTGCCTACTGCCACTGCCGACCGCCACTGCCGACCGCCCCCGCCGACTGCCACTGCCGACTGCCCCCGCCCCCTGAAACCC
>JAQWAM010000298.1 GCA_028707675.1 Kiritimatiellia bacterium
TTAATGAAACGATCATGTCGCGCGGCCCGTGGATGCAGCTATTCAGCGGCGACCCGCCGCCGCCGCATACGCCGGCTTTGCCGCTCGACATCGCGGCCTTGCCCGGTTTGGCCGAGCTGGGCGCCGGTTCCGCGCATCACCCCGAACTGCTTTCCGGCGCCCGCCAGCGGCTGCTCGCAAGTTTGGAACAGCAAGCCGCAGCCGGGGAAACCGTCATGGTCTTTGCCGACACCCCCGGCACCTGCGAGCTGCTGGCCCGCGAGATCGGCGCGGAATCTAAAATCACAGTCAAAAAAGCCGCGCTTTCCGGCGGGTTCACCATGCCCGGCCTGACTGTCGCGGCACAACCCGACCTTTACGCGGTGCGCAAGCAGAGCGCGCGCGGCGCGGCCACCGCCGCCGCAGCGGCGCGCGGCGGACGCCTGGAGAACGCCGCCGACCTGCAGCCCGGCGATCTGGTGGTACACCTTGACCACGGTATCGGACGCTTCCGCGGCGCCAACGAGATCGTCGTCGACGGTCAGCGCTCTGAGGTGTTCACCATCGAATACGCCGAGGGCGCCAAACTGCACGTGCCTGTCTCGCACGCGCACCTGCTGAGCCGCTATGTCGGCGTGGCCGGACACCGCGTCAAGCTGCACCGGCTGGGTGGCCGCCGCTGGACACGCGAGAAAACCGACGCGGAACGGGCCGTGGCCGACCTGGCCGCGTCGCTGCTGGACACGCAAGCCCGCCGCCAGGTTGCGCAAGGCATCGCCTTCAGCCCCGAACCGCAATGGCTGCACGAGTTCGAAGCCTCTTTCCCGTATCAGGAGACCGCCGACCAGGAACGCGTCATTGACGAGGTCAAGCGCGACATGGCGTCAGATCGCCCCATGGACCGGCTGATCTGCGGCGACGCCGGTTACGGCAAAACCGAGATCGCGATGCGGGCGGCCTTCATCGCCGTCATGAACGGTTGGCAGGTGGCCCTGCTGGTGCCCACCACCGTGCTGGCGGAACAGCATTTCGAGACTTTCTGCGACCGCATGTCGGCGTATCCGGTCAAGATCGAGGCGCTCAGCCGTTTCCATTCCGCGGCCAAACGCAAACGCATCCTGTCCGACGCCCGCAACGGTCACGCCGACATCGTCATCGGCACACACGCCCTGCTGGCGCAGGGAGTGTCTTTCAAAAACCTCGGCTTGCTGATAATCGACGAAGAGCAGCGTTTCGGCGTTAAGCACAAAGAGCGGCTGAAACAGATCCGGCATGTCGTGGACGTGCTGACCCTGTCCGCCACGCCGATCCCGCGCACACTGTACATGAGCATGACCGGCGCCCGCGACATGAGCCTCTTGCAGACTCCCCCGCGCGAGCGCGTGGCTGTGGAGACCAAGGTCGCTCGCGATACGGATCACACCATAGTCTCGGCCATACGCCGAGAACTGAGCCGCGACGGCCAAGTCTACTTCTTGTACAACCGGGTCATGACCATCGAGCTAATGCGGCGACGCCTGGAGAAGCTCGTGCCGGAAGCGCGCGTGGAGGTCGCCCACGGCCAGATGCCCTCTCATACGCTCGCGCGCGTCATGCGCGAGTTCGAGGCAGGCGAGATCAACGTGCTGCTCTGCACCACCATCGTCGAAAGCGGTTTGGACATACCGCGCGCCAACACCATCCTGATCGACCGCGCCGACCGTTTCGGAATCGCGGACCTCTACCAGCTCCGCGGCCGGGTCGGGCGTTCTTCACAAAAAGGCTTCGCCTACCTGCTGCTGCCGGAATACGGGCATGTGGACGAAGACGCGCGCAGGCGCATCTCGGCCCTGCAGAAACACAGCGGACTGGGCGCAGGCTTCAACCTGGCCCTGCGCGATCTGGAAATCCGCGGCGCGGGCAACCTGCTGGGGGCCGCCCAGAGCGGCCATATCGCAGCCGTCGGCTTCGGGTTATACTGCCAACTGCTGCGCCGCACCATCGCGCGCCTCAAAGGCGAAAAACCTCCCGCGCTGGTAGACGTCGGACTGACGCTGGACTTCATCGACCTCTCGCCCGGCTCGGCGGACAGCGCCGCGGCAGCCTGCCTGCCTTATGACTACATCGAAGAGGAAGCCCACCGCATGCTCCTGCACCGGCGCGTGGCCGAGGCCTCCAGCGTCAAAGAACTGCGAACCCTGCGGGCCGAGCTGGCGGACCGTTACGGCAAGCCGCCCGCGGCCGCGCTGCGCCTGCTGCGTCTGGCCGAGCTGCGCGTGACCGCCGCCGCCAAGCGCATCGGGCGCATCGAAACCCGCGACAGCAGGATATTCCTCTACCGCCAGCGCGAACGCGTCCCGCTGCTGACAAACGGCCGCCTGCCGCGCCTAGCCGGCAAAACCTCCGACGAAAAGCTTGCCGCCATCTTCGCCGCCCTGAAAAACGCCTGATCGCCAACCGGCCAACGAAATCCATTAGCTCCGGCGTCTTGGGTCTCGGGGCCTGGGTACTGAGTCCAAAAACGCGCCGCCCGCCGTCATCTCGCTTATGACAGCATCCGCCGCCCGGCCGGCAGCGCCGCCGCCGCCCAGCCGCGCGTTCGCCTCGTCCAGATCCCGCAAAACCCGCGCCCGCACAGCATCGTCAGTCAGGTATTGCTCCAGCTTATCCGCGACGCTTTCGGCCCGCATGTCTTCCTGCAGTAGCTCGGGCATGATCTCGCGCCCGCTGATGATGTTGGCCAGTCCGATATGCTTAACGCCTTTTACCAGCAGCCGCGCGCAGAAGGCCGTGAACGCGCTGGCCGCGTAAACCAGCACCGTCGGGCAGCGCAGCAGGCAGGCTTCCAGCGTCGCCGTGCCGGACGCCACCGCCGCCGCGCGCGCCTGCATCATGACTTGGCGCGCCTGCCCTTGCACAAAGACCAGCCCCTGCGGCTTGACCGGCGCGGACGCCGCCACCGCTTCGCCGAGTTTTCTGATCGCGGCGTTGGGCGCCGGGATAATGAACGAGCAGTCGCCGCCCAGGCGCCGCTCGAGCATGGCGGCGGCCTCCAGCAGACAGGGCAGTATCCGGGCTATCTCGCTCTTGCGGCTGCCCGGCAACAGCGCCACGCGGTGCGTGCCGCGCCACGGCAGCGCCGCCTCCGGCGCGGCGCGCGTCTCGTCCGCCCGGTCGACCAGAGGGTGACCGGTGAACACCGCTTTGAGCCGAGTGCCATCAAACAGCTCCGGCTCGAATGGCAGGATGCACAGAAGCAGGTCGAGAAAACGCGCGATCTTGGGTATCCGCCCCCTGTGCCAGGCCCAGACCTGCGGACATATGTAATGCACGGTCCGGATGCCGCGCGCGTGCGCGAAACGAGCCAGCCGCAGGTTCATGCCCGGATAATCCACCGTCAAAAGCAAGTCCGGCCGCCACGCCCGCATCTCCCGCCGCATGCGCCGCATCATGCCCAGCAGGAAGAACAGGTTGCGTATCACCGGCGTGATGCCCATGATCGCCGTGCGATCGGTGTGATAAAGCAGCTCAGCCCCCTCCGCAGCCATCGCGTCCCCGCCGAACCCGCGGAACAGCGCCGGGCGCCCCAGCCGCTCGCGCAAAGCCCGCATCAAGGCCGCGGCGTGCATGTCGCCGCTGACCTCTCCCGCGCAGATCATGATTTTTAGATGAGGGCTCATAAACTTTCATTCAATCAACAATTTCCTCGACAGATGCTGGAT
>JAQWAM010000003.1 GCA_028707675.1 Kiritimatiellia bacterium
AAGCGCGGCGCGTATCGCCTGAAGATTGACAGCCTCGCGTGATATGCGCATGGTTTAAGTTATCCGGCGCCGAGGGGTGTCAGTTAGATCGCGCGCGGTCGTTATACTCGCCGGTGCGGGTGTCGATGCGGATGATATCGCCCTCGTTGATGAAGAGCGGGACGGCCAGCTCGTAGCCGCCCTCGACGGTAGCGGGCTTGGTGACCTTGCCCGCAGCGGTGTTGCCTTTCGCGCCCACGTCGCATTTGACTACCTTGCGTTCGACAAGGTTTGGCAGTTCGACCTCGATGACCTCGTTGTTGAAGAACAGGGCGTCAACCGGCATGTCGTCCATCAGGAAGAACTTGTTGCGGCCGAGCACATCGGGGCTGACAGTGATCTCCTCGAATTCATCGTTGAGGAAGATATGCTGGCCCGCGTTTTCATAAGAGAAGCGGATTGTGCGCTGGTGCAGCTCCGGCTTTTCGAAGCGGTCGTTCGACCTGAAGCTGCGGGTCATGGTGGTGCCGTTCAGCATATTCTTCAATTTGCAGTTGTAAATGGCCTGGCCTTTGCCGGGCTTGCTGAAGTCGAAATCGGTAATCAGATACGGCGCGCCATCGATTTGAATTTTGAGTCCTTTGCGTAAATCAGATGCGTCGAACATGGTAATCCTCTTGACAGTGAAAAAAACGTGTGGATTTTAGGGGCATCAAACAAGGGATGTCAAGCGTTTGCGGCATCCGTCGGCGATTTAAGATGGGCGCGCGGACAACAAACGGTCTTGACTCACGCGGGTAATATATTGAAAATAGTCATAAGTTTTTAAAAAGAAAAAGGTGTTTTTTAATGCGTGTTATCGGCGTTATCCCGTCCAGATGGGGCTCGACGCGTTTTCCGGGCAAAAGTCTGCACCCGATTTGCGGGAAACCCCTGGTGCAGTGGGTGGCGGAGG
Organism: Kiritimatiellia bacterium; assembly: GCA_028707675.1. Lineage (GTDB taxonomy): Bacteria > Verrucomicrobiota > Kiritimatiellia > RFP12 > UBA1067 > JAQVQN01. The sequence continues at coordinate 935 of JAQWAM010000003.1, forward strand.
CGGCGCGGCGCTCCCGGGCGCTGGATGAAGTGTTGGTGGCCACCGACGACCGCAGGATTGCCGACGCGCTGGCGGGCGTGGCGCGGGTTGTTATGACGCGCGGCGACCATCCGTCGGGCACAGACCGTGTGGCGGAGGCGGCACAAGCGGGCGACGAGGATATCATCTTAAACATTCAGGGTGACGAGCCTCTGATCGAGCCGGCTCTGATTGACGCTTTGGCGGACCGCATGCGCGACGGGCACGGATGGGAGATGGCCACGGCGGCCTGTCCGATCACCAGCGCCAAGGATCTGGAGGCGCGTTCGGTGGTCAAGACCGTGTTGACGCGGGACGGGGGAGCTTTATACTTTTCGCGGTTGCCCATACCTTGCCGACGTGACGGAGAGGCGGACTTGTCTTCCGGCCTTTATTTGCGTCATCTCGGCATTTACGCCTACAGAGGTGATTTTTTGAGGCGGCTGGTCAACGAGCCGCCGTGTCCGCTGGAGCAGACCGAGTGTCTGGAGCAGTTGCGGGCTTTGTACATCGGCGGCCGTATAGCGGTGATCATGACGGATTCCGCAGGCGTCGGCGTCGACACGCCTGAAGATGTCGCGCAGGTGGAGGCTGTTTTGCGCGCCAGGCAAAGATAAAGACGGCTGGTTTTTATTTTGGAGATTTTTATGGTGAAGGTCAGGCAGATCAAGGTCAAAGGGCTGGTTTTCGGCGGCAAGCGGCTGGTTTTCATCGCCGGGCCGTGCGTGATCGAATCGGCGGCAGGCGCCATCGGGTTGGCCGCCAAGCTGGTCCGACTCGCGCGGGAATTGGATGTCCCGCTGGTTTTCAAGGCGTCTTTCGACAAGGCCAACCGGACGTCAGCGGACGCGTACCGCGGCCCCGGCCTGGACGAGGGGCTGGCGATATTGCGGGAGGTGCGCGACCGTTTTGACGTGCCGATCCTGACGGATGTGCATGAGCCCTGGCAGGCCGAGCGCGCCGCGCGGGTTGTCGACATCATACAGATACCGGCTTTCCTGTGCCGTCAGACCGATCTGGTCACGGCCGTGGCGGCCACCGGCAAGACGGTCAACGTCAAAAAAGGCCAGTTCATGGCGCCGGAGGACATGGTGAACGTGATTGAGAAAATCACGCGCACGGGCAACGGGCGCGTGATATTGACCGAACGCGGCGCCAGTTTCGGGTACCGCAATCTGGTCGCTGACATGCGCAGCCTGCTGATAATGCGCGAGTTGGGGTACCCTGTGGTTTTCGATGCGACGCACAGTGTGCAGCGTCCCGGCGGGTGCGGCAAGATGAGCGGCGGCGACGGGCGCTGGGCGCCGTCCTTGGCGCGCGCCGCCGCAGCCACCGGCGTGGACGGGATATTCATGGAGACGCATGTTAATCCTGCCGAGGCCTTGTCGGACAAGGCGAACGCGGTGGCCTTCGGAGAATTAAAGCGTTTGTGGAAAACTTTGGGAGCCATACATGGTTTGGTGCGCTAGACCGGTTAAGTTGACAGGCGTTTGTCTTGCGGCTGCCATCCTGATCCTGTCTTCAGGCATGGGTCGGGCCGGCGACAAGTCTGATGCGGACCGCTGGCTGGAACGCCCGCCCGATGAAGGGTGGCGGGCTTTGGCGGAACGCTGGCAGCCCGTCAAAGCATCGATGACCTCGCCGGTCGAGAATCTCCTGCTGCCGCTGGATCATTTCCCTAACGGCAGGGTCAGGGCACAGCTTGCGGCTGAAAAGGCGCAGGTTTTTGCGGACGGCATCATCTTCGCGGAGGGTGTGAAAGTTGCGCTTTTCAATGACAGTGGCGCTCCGGACGGTTGTTTGACGGCAGAGGGCTGTATTTTCGACCGCAACACCAAGAACGGGTATTGCGAGGGACCGGTCAGCATGGAAAAAGATGGCGACCGCCTTAAAGGACGCGGTATGTACTTTTCTTTCGAGAGGCAATCCATTATAATTTTAAGCAATTGTGAAATACGCACACGCCGTATCCGCAACAACTTCGGGAGGCTGAGATAAGATCATGATGAAACGGTTTGTGTTTATGATAGCCGTGACGGCGGCGACGGTCAGTAATGTCATGTCGCAGACGGGGGCGGCAAAGGTTGTGCCGGAACCGGGCGGCAATGGAGCCGCCAAAAACGGTGAGCCCGGGCGGGAGGCCGTGATCACGGCTGAGCGCATTGAGTTCGACAACAAAGAAGGCATAATACTTTTCGACGAAAACGTGCTTGTGGATGACGAGCAGTTCATAATGCGCTCGGAACGTCTGCTGGTTTTTCTGGAAGGCACCAATGACGTTCAGCAGATCATGGCGGTTGGCAGTGTAGTGATTACCAACCAGAACCGCACAGCAAGTTGCGACAAGGCGGTATACACCAAGAAAGACGGCCAGATTGTGATGACCGGCAACGCGCGGCTGATGCGGCAGGGCGAGCAGGGCGGGGAAATCACCGGCACCCGCATCGTTTTCTGGCTTGATGACGAGCGCATGGAGGTGTCGCCCGGTCGTGTCGTGCTTCCGCCGGGAACCTTCAAAAAGGCGGAAAGATCATTCATGCCCTAGCGTTAGGCGGATAGCCGGGTCGGATTTTTACAGATAGACGGATTGGATTAAAGATGACAGAAATGCCGGAAAACATTTTTCCTGACAGGCCGGACATAACCGCTGAAGGTCTCGTCAAACAGTACGGCAGCCGCACGGTCGTTGACGGAGTCTCACTGCACACCAGTTGCGGCGAGATCGTCGGGCTGTTGGGCCCTAACGGCGCGGGCAAGACCACCACTTTTTATATGATCGTGGGGCTGGTCAAACCAAATTCAGGATGCGTCTCTTTCCGGGGCGAAGACATAACCAGAATGCCGGTGTACCGCAGGGCGCGTCTTGGGTTGGGATATCTCGCGCAAGAGGCTTCTGTTTTCCGTAAATTGACCGTCGAGGAGAATGTGCTGGCTATTTTGGAAACCATGGATATGAACAAAGCCGAGCGTTTTGAAAGGGCTGAAGAACTGCTGACCAGCCTAAACCTGATCAAGGTGGCTCGTCAGCGCGCCTATACGCTCAGCGGTGGCGAGCGCAGAAAACTGGAAATCGCGCGCGACATGGTGCGCAAGCCCGCGATATTAATGCTGGACGAGCCTTTCAGCGGCGTTGACCCATTGGCGGTGCATGACATTCAAGAGATCGTCAAAGGCTTGCGCGACCGCGGGTTGGGCATTATCGTCACAGACCACAATGTCCGCGAAACTTTATCCATAGTCGACCGCGCGTATCTGGTTTATGACGGGGAACTGTTGTGCGAAGGAACAAGCGATTTTCTAGTCAACGACGAGACCGCCCGGCGTCTTTATCTGGGGCACAATTTCAGAATGTAGTTAAGCAAAAGCAACGCAACAACAAAGGAGTAAAGAGCTTATGTCAATTGAAGTCACGATTCGTCATCTTAACGCGGCCCCCGGCATCAAGGAGTACGCGGAGGAACGGGCGAAAAAACTCATCGGACAATTCCCGCGCGTTGAAAGTGTGCATGTCATTATCGACGTGCAGCGGCATCTTTACGAGGCCGAGTTTATTGTCCAGCAGAAAAGCCTGACTGCGGTGGGCGCAAAAGAGCATGCCGACAGCGCGCGCGCGGTGATTGACATCGCCGCAGCCCGTGCCGAAAAACAGTTGCGCAAGACAATCAGCAAGCGTGTTACGGTGCACACGCGCAAAAAGAAGCCTGTCACGGAATAATGGCCGCATCAAGAAAAAAACAATCGTCCAGATCGCCGGTTACCGTCGGAGCTTTTCGCGAGGCGGGGCGCGAGCGTCTGCGGCTGGAGCTTGTCGCCGGTGAAGCCGGGCTCAGGCGCGTGATCGGGGAGCCGATGGTTCACCGCCCCGGTCTGGCGCTGTCCGGCTTTTACGGTCATTTCGCGCAAAAAAGGATTCAGGTTGTTGGAATGGCCGAGCACGCCTATCTCTCGTCGCTGCCGGAAGAGAAGCGTGTGCAGCGGATCAACGAGCTTTTCGGGCTCAAGATCCCGTGCATTGTGTTTACCCGCGGCAAACGGGTTTTCCCAGAAGTCCGGTGCGCGGCGGAGCGTGATAATGTCAGTGTTTTGCGCACCGGGATGGTGACCAGGCACTTCATACAAACGGCTACCTTTGTTCTCGAGGATCTGCACGCGCCGCGTTGCAAGGCCTACGGCACCATGATGGAGGTGGCGGGGGTGGGAGGTTTCATTGAGGGCTCGGCGGGCATGGGCAAAAGCGAGACGGCGTTAGGCTTGATCAAACGCGGGCACGCGCTTGTGGCGGACGATTTGACTTTGTTGCGGCGCGACAGCAACGGCAACCTGATGGGGTCGGCCATGTCCGTAACCCGGTATTATATGGAAATCCGCGGTATCGGGATCATTCATGTGCCTTCCGTGTTCGGCGTCGCCTCGGTGCGCGGGGAAAAGCAGGTGGACATGGTCATCACACTTAAACGGCAGGGCGAGGCGGACGCGGAACTTGACCGAACCGGCATGGATGAATTGCGGCGTGAGTTTCTGGGCGTGTCTGTGCCGCAGTTGGTCATACCTGTGGCGCCGGGCAGGGATTTGGTAAATCTGGTGGAAACGGCGGCGCAAGAGTATAAGCTCCGCCTTTCCGGTTTCGTGGCGGTCCGTGAATTGGATTCGCGGATCAAGCAGCATCATGCCGAGTGACGGGAGAATATCGTGGGACAGACAGAACCAAACAAAGAAACGCGCGATTTCGTTTTGTTAAACAAATACGGGATGCATGTCCGCCCGGCCGGGCTTTTCGCCAAAGTGGCTTCAAGATATAACGCGGCAGTAGATGTTGAAAAAGACGGCAACGTTGTGTCAGGCAAGAGCATTATGGCCTTGATGACGCTTGAGGCCGTATGCGGATCCAGATTGCGGGTTACTGCGTCAGGTTTGCAGGCGCGCGAAGTGCTGGACGAGCTTGAGGCTTTGGTTTCGCGCAAATTCGATATACCAGATGAGCAGTGAACCGAATAGTGCGGTTAAAGGTGTAAGTGAGATGCGCATGCTTAACGGCTTGCCGGTTTCGCGCGGATTTGTTTCCGGGCCCGCTTTTCTCTACAGATCCACTGGCGGCGAGCAAATACCTGAATACCGCATCGAGGCGCGGCAGGCGACGGGTGAAGGTGAGCGTTTGACCGACGCCTTCGCTTTGACAAAGGCCCAGATCCATTCTTTGGCCAATGAGCTTAAGAAGCGCATCAGCGGCGATGAAGCCACGATTTTCGACGGTCATTTAATGATGCTTGAAGATCCTGCTTTCATGGGGTCTTGTCTCGATAAAATCACGAATGATTTATGTAATGCCGAAGCGGCGGTGAACGCGGTCTCCGAACAGTATTTTTCAATTTTCGAGGCGATGGATGATGTTTATCTGAAAGAACGTGCTAAAGATATCAGCGACATCGCCAAAAGAATCATTCAAAATCTTTCAAGCCGCTGCGAGGTGTTGACATCCCGGCTCGAGCACCCTTCCATAATCGTGGCGGATGAGCTTTCGCCTTCAGAGACGATATCACTGCCCCGTAATATGATTTTGGGATTCGCAACGGACAGAGGCAGCGCAGTTTCTCACGCCTCGCTGTTGGCGCGCGCTCTCGGAATACCTGCGGTCGCGGGACTTGGTTCAATTTCGGATGCGGTCAAGACGGGCGACTTGCTGCTCTTAGACGGCACCCGCGGCAAGGTGGTGGTTAATCCCGGAAATGAAGAACGCAGCGCGTTCAACAAGATGTCGGAACGTTCTAAATCAATCGAAGCGAATCTGGATCAGGACAAATTGGCGAAAGGCATGACCGCCGACGGTCATCCGTTACCTTTCCTGGCCAACATCGACCATAGCACTCCGATGACGGATCTCTATGCGGTGGGTGCCGAGGGGGTTGGCTTGTATCGCAGCGAGTACTTATGGATGGCTTACGAGCGGGAACCTACCGAGGAAGAGCAGGCAAAAGCCTACACTGCAGCAGTCAGAGCCATGCCGGAAGGACTCGCGGTGACAATCCGCGTACTTGATTTAGGCGGCGATAAAATGACCAGAGACGCCGCGTCGCATAAGGAAGCCAACCCTTTTCTAGGCAACCGCTCGATTCGTTACCTGCTGCGCAATCGAGATGTCTTCCGGCGCCAGTTGCGGTCAATTTTGCGGGCGAGCGCACACGGCAGTGTGCAGGTGCTGTACCCCATGATCGCCACCATCGAAGAACTGCGGGCGGCGAACATCGAGCTGATATCCTGCATGAATGAACTGCGGGAAAAAGAGATCCCGTTCGACGAGAATTTGCGGCGCGGTGTGATGATTGAGATCCCGGCCGCCGCTCTGATTGCCGAAACTCTGGCGAAGGAGACGGACTTTTTTTCGATTGGCACCAACGATCTGATACAGTATGCGTTAGCTGTTGACCGGGTCAATGAGACCGTGGCCAGACTTTATCAGCCGACACATCCCGCGGTCTTGCATCTGATTGACATCTCAATAAAAGCTGCCCACCGGCAGGGGCTGAGTGTGTCGGTTTGCGGCGAGGCCGCAGCCGATCCTTTTCTGGCCGTGTTACTGGTCGGAATGGGCATCGACGAGCTTAGCATGTCGCCCAATCTGATACCGATTGTCAAAAAAATTGTTCGAGGTGTCACGATGGAAGATGCCCGACTGTTAGCTGAAGAAGTGCGAAACATGACCGCCCTGCCAGCGGACAAAGTCTATGCGCACTGCCGTAACTTTGTTCTCAAGTTCATGCCTGACCTGATGTATATACTTAAGTGAGCGGCGCGCTATAGGCCTGTTTTTTCAGCCGGAACAGTGCTTCAGGGTACATTCTCGGGGTAATGCCCGCCTGCTTCAGCAGATTGACATGCGGCCAGAACTCTCCGGATTCCGCGAGGTCGTGAGCATCAGAAGCTAAAGCTATGCTGACACCTTGTTCATGACACGCTCTGATAAACTCAACATCCGGTTGGTTGACATGGTAATTAACTTCAGCAGCGATGCCGCAGTCGGCCAGCAGACCGGCGACAACCGGATATAGATGCTTCGGGCGCGTAAGACGGTTGCGTTCAAAAAACCTGAAGGGATGAGCCATAACATCGATGTCGTGCGCGACCATAATTTCGACATCGCGCATGAACAGGGATTCTGCCTCTTTCTGACTGGTTTTGCCAGGAACAAAACCTAGCACGTAATGTATTGATCCGATCAAAATGTCCCATCCGGCATCCATGTCTTCAGGCGCAATCAGCAGTTTGCCGTTGTCGTAGAGGTCCACTTCCAAGCCCACCTTAACAAAAGGAGAGCGTATCTTTTCAGCGAACTTGCGGAATGTCAGCATTCTGCCGCGTTCTGGCTGAGCCCATGCATTTTTAACAACGGCAGCGTCACTCTGCCACCTGAATCCCATAGCGCAGCGTTTTTCGAAATACAGCTGGAACGAGTGCTCAGTTATGCATAACGACGAAACGCCGAGCGCCTGCGATAAAGCTATGCAAGATGCCGCGTCAACTGTTGTTCCGCAATAAGCGAATTCCGAATGAGAGTGAACATCGATAATGTTGGGCAACTGCGTAATTAGATTCAAGTCCTCAACTTCAATGTTGGCTCCCTCCAACCGGATCAGGCTGAACCGGAAAGGAGCTTCACATAGAGCTGGCACAGAGTGATACAGAACGCCTTCGTGCGTACGCGGTTTCTGGCCTTTATGATAATGGCCGCTGAGCGACAAAATCACTCCGGCTTTCTTGAATGAGTCAATGATTTCCGCAGAGTTGGCAGGTCTGTAAGGGTAGTGTGAGTCGATGGGCGGGTAAATTGGAGGATGCTGCACAGCGATTAATGGGAGACCGGGATTATCCTTGGCAATCGTTTGTGTGCGCATGATATCCGTTTCCGCTCTGGAGCAGTCATAAGTGTCTTTGTATTTGTCAGAGTACAGAATCAATCCGTAGCCGCCATAAACCTGCAGATCCTCGGTTATGTTAAAAATTTCACCAAAACTTTGCTGGTTTCCGTCATGATTACCCGGCAATGCCAAAAAAGGGATTTCGCTGCGCAGCAGTTCGCTGTTTATTGCCAGCAAGTCGAGACGCGCGTTACGGTCATTGCCGTTCTCAAGCAGATCGCCCAAAACCAGAGTCAAGTCCGGTCGGACTCCCATATGCTTTAAACGCACAAAAACTTTTTTCAATAAGGTTTTTGCCAGTTCTCCGCGCATCTGCGGCGGTTGCGCGGTCTGACGAGCCAGACCGGTGTAATGCAAATCAGAAACGGCAAGAATAGTCAACTTCCTGTCAATCATATCCGGTTAAAACTTTCGGCGTTGCCAATCAAAAAATAAGGTCGCATGCAAGTGGTTGGATAAAATAAAGCAAGTGCCGCGCATGGTCAATAGCTTTCAGGTACAAACCGCAATTCTAATTTCGCCGGTCAAGACTTGTGTTGCACCGGATATAAACGGTAATATACAAAAAGTTTTTTTGAACCGTAGCTTGGATAAACTGTTTATGAGAATTCTTTCGGGCATTCAGCCTTCGGGCAAACTGCATTTAGGCAATTATTTCGGCATGATGCGTCCGGCTTTGCGCCTTCAGGAAAAGGGTGAAGCGTTTCTTTTTATCGCCAATTATCACGCTTTGACTTCGGTTCGTGACAGCGCGCGGCTAAAACAGGACACATGGGACGTCGCATTGGATTTCTTGGCGTGCGGACTTGACCCTTCGCGCACCGTGTTTTTCCGGCAGAGTGATGTTCCTGAGGTGCACGAACTTGCTTGGCTTTTGTCGATCGTGACACCGATGGGGTTGCTGGAGCGCTGCCACTCCTACAAAGACAAAGTGGCGAAGGGCATATCGCCTACTCACGGACTTTTCGCTTATCCGGTTTTGATGGCCGCTGACATACTGATCTACCAGTCGAATATCGTTCCGGTGGGGCGTGACCAGAAGCAGCATGTTGAAGTGACTCGGGATATCGCCATCAAGTTCAACAATGAGTTCGGCGAGGTATTCACAGTGCCCGAGCCATCCATCCAAGATGATGTGGCGGTGGTTCCCGGTCTTGACGGTCAAAAGATGTCGAAAAGTTACAACAACACGATCGAGCTTTTCGGTGACGCTAAAGAATCGAAAGCCAGGATTATGAAAATCGTCACCGACAGCAAGGGGCTTGAGGATCCTAAGGACCCGGAAACTTGTAACGTATATGCGCTCTACAAACTTTTCGCCGATGACGTTCAGCGCAACGCGATGGAGGTTAATTATCGCGGCGGCAATTACGGTTACGGGCACGCCAAAAAAGCTCTGGCTGAAATTTTCGAAAAATCGTTTGCCCCTTTCCGGGCGCGGCGGGAAGAGCTGAAAGCCAATCCGGACTATGTCGAGGATTTGCTGCGCAACGGAGCTGAACGCGCGCGCGCATCGGCCGCGGCGACGCTTGCCAGAGCTCGTGAGGCGGTCGGCCTTTAAAAAGATAAATTGCGGTGGCCGACGCTTATGTCACCGCAACATGATCGGGTAATTCAATGTCTCTGCAAGCATTACTGGCGGATGATTACAAGGTTGATCTGGAGGTCTTCGAAGGGCCTCTGGATTTGCTGCTTTATCTTATCAGGCGTGATGAAGTTGACATATATGACATCCCGATCGAGAAGATAACCAAACAATATCTCGCATATCTTGACGTTATGCGCATGCTTGATCTGAACATCGCAGGCGAGTTCTTGGTGATGGCCGCGACGTTGATGATGATCAAGAGTCGTATGCTGTTGCCGGTTGAGGCGCGCGGTGCCGAAGACGCTCAGGACGATGATTGGGTGGATCCGCGGTTGGATCTGGTCCGTCAGCTTATCGAGTACAAAAAATTCAAAGATGCCGCCGCAAAACTGCTTGAAAAGGAAACCTTGCGGGGTGAGGCCTTTGTTTTCGGCGGTGAAAAGCCGGCTTTTGAGAAAACTGAAGAGGACGCCGGACTGGCGCTTGCGGACATCGGGCTTTTTGACCTGTTGACAGCTTTTCAGGAGGTTCTAGAACGGGCGCCATCGAATCCTTTTGAGCAGATTGACCCGATCAGATGGTCTGTGCCAGATAAGATGGAGATGATCATCTCGCGCACAAAAGGGGGACAGAGGTTATTTTTTTCCAAACTGTTCACTGCTGAATCGCATCGCATGGAGGTGATCGTGACCTTTCTGGCTTTGTTGGAACTGCTGCGTCTGCGGCAGGTCAGCCTGTATCAAAATACGGCTTTCCATGATATACTGATCTTATCGGCAGAGCCTTTCAATGAAGACGGTCAGTCGCCAATAATCGGAGGAGGGGAACATGTCACAAGCTGATGATGTCAAGGTTCCGCTTGCGTCTAGCCTGCAACAGATTGTAGGCGCTTTGCTTTTCGGCGCCGACCGTCCGCTGACAGTCGATGAAATCGGTGCGTGCCTCAAAAGCGTGGCAAAAGCCGACGAAGCTAACGAGACCAGTGCCGTTTCGATTTTCGCAGAGGCATCCCCTAATGAAATCAAGGATGCATTGGGGAGTATTGAGAAAGATCTCTCACGCCTGAAGATAGGGTTCGAGCTTGTTGAGATCAACGGATCGTTCCGGCTCGAGACCCAGCCATGTTGCGGACGCTGGGTGCGCAATCTGCTGAAAGCCGACAGGCCTAACCGGCTTTCGAGGCCGGCGCTGGAGACGCTGGCGATTGTGGCGTATCGTCAGCCGATCGCCAAATCGGAGATCGAGTCAATCCGAGGCGTAATGGTCGACCACATCCTAAAAGCCCTGATGGAACTGCATCTGGTCCGGATTGTAGGACGCAGTGAACTGCCGGGCCGGCCTTTCCTGTACGGCACCACAGCCACCTTTCTGGAACACTTCGGCTTGAGAAACCTGAAAGACCTTAACGATATCGATCCCACATTACAAAGATCCAAGCCTTCGGAACGCAAAGCCGCGCACAAAAAAGGCAACGTAGCGCCTGCGGCGGAGACAGAGGGAAGTTCATTAGTGCATTAGTGGCTAGCCCAAGTTTCTTAGTTGCCTCAGATTTCGGGTCTAAAAAAGCCGTTTTTGGCATCAAGATCGTCGTAAGTCCTTGATAGATGTCCTGTGGGTCATTTTGTAGTGCCTAATTCTTTAACATATGCTTGACGCCGTCGTCTTTTTGCACGATACTCGCTTCATGTTCTTCAGAGAGAAAAGGGTCAAGCAGACGAGGCTGGTTCAACTGGTCGAGTCGCACCGGGACACGGAAGGCCGCCCCCGCCAGCGGATTGTCGCCTCGCTCGGGGACGCGTCGCTGCCGGAAGGCTCCGCGCGGCGCATCGCGCGCTGCGTTCAGCGACGGCTTGAGGGGCAACGGGAGTTATTCGTCGAGCAGCTCGGTGCGGGCGAGGCCGAATGGGTCGACCGGATCGTGAAGCTTGCCGACCGGACCCGCTCCTCACAGCGGGAGCGCGGGAGCGAGGCGCTCGACGGTGTGGTTGCCGAAGAAATCGAAACGGTCAACGTGGTCGAGTTCGGCCCCGGGCTGGCGGGCATGGCAGCCTGGAACGCACTGGGGCTGAGCCGTAAGCTTGCCGAGCTGGGGATGAACAAACGGGCTGTGTCTATCGCCCAGGCCATGGTGATAAACCGGCTTGTGGAACCGTTGAGCGAGTGGGCGTTGATTGATTGGCTTGAGCGCACGGGCCTTCCCGAGTGCCTGAATGTGCGCGTGACCAAAAGCACCAAGGACCGCTTGTACAAGACAAGCGATGAACTCCTGAAACACCGCAAGGAACTTGAGAAGTATCTTCGCCGCGAGGAGGCCGAACTGTTTGGCCTGCATGGCAGCATCGTGCTCTATGATGTGACCAACACCCATTTCGAGGGCGTCTGCGCGGCCAACCCGAAGGCCGTGCGCGGGAAGAACAAACAGAAGCGCAACGATTGCCCCCAGGTGGCCGTAGGCATGGCCTTTAACGAGCATGGCCTGGCTCTGGCTCACGAGGTGTTCGAGGGGAACATTTCCGATGCCAACACGCTGCTTCAGATCCTTGAGCGTCTTGGACGCGCCGGGGAAGGAAGCGGCAAGCCTGTGGTCATTCTCGATGCCGGGATCGCCACGGAAGCCAACCTTGCGCTGCTGAGAGAGAAAGGCTATGCCTACCTGGTCAATGTCACCCGGGGCAGCCGCACGAAATACATCGAACAATTCCGCGCGGACGACTTCGTGCCGCTGCCCGGCCGTGATGAAGACCAGCAGGTGGAGGTCAAAAGCATTGCGCACCCCGAAGCGGAGGGCGACCGTCTGGTGCTCTGCCGCAGCGGCAAACGCCGCGACAAGGAACAGGCGATGCTCTCGAATGCCGAGAAACGCTTCCTCGCCGAGGCCGGGAAGCTCCGCCAGCGCGTGACCCTCGGGAGGCTCAGGGACAAGGACAAGATCCTCAAGGCAATCGGAAGAGTGCTTGCAAAGCATCCGCGTGTCGCCCGTTTCTACCAACTTGATTTCGCCGGCGCAGACATGACAGTTCAACGCAAGGCCTCCGCGATAGACGAGGCCTATGAGCTGTGCGGCGACTATGTCCTGCGCACTGACCAAGCGTTCCCCGCCGATGTGCTCTGGAATCTTTACATGACGCTGCTCAAGGCCGAGGAGGGCTTCAAGATGCTCAAGGGAACGCTTGGCCTTCGCCCCAACTTCCACCAGAAGGAACACCGCGTGGACGGCCACATCTTCATCTCGGTGCTCGCCTACCACCTGCTCTGCTGGATAAACCAGAAGATCGAGGCGGCTGGCGATAACCGGACATGGCGCACCCTGCGGCGTCTTCTGCGAACGCATTGCCTGCTGACCACGCGCCTGCCCCTCGAGGACGGACGGATCATCTCAATACGGAAAGCCAGTGTGCCTGACGAGGAGCAGGCCCGAATCTACCAGATGCTTGGAATCAACTGGAGGGCGGCATACAAACCCCGGCGGACACAGATCAAAGGGTAGCGATCTTGTAGTGCCTCCGGCAGCCCGGCTCTTGATTATAAACGACTTATGACGCGAAATAAGAAACTTGGGTTAAGGATCTCGGCATAGCCGTCTTCACCGGCATAGGAGAACTTGAGCGCATTCGCCGCCAAGCCGTTGGCGAAGACAAACTCCTTCGTGCCCGCGCCCGCCTGATTGTCCAGCGTCTCGCCGTTGAGCGTGACGGTCAGCGTGCCCGCCCCCGTCACCTTCGCGGTGACGGTGTAATTCAAGCTTTTCGTGCCGTCCGCCGTCCACAAGGCTTCGACAGCGGCGCCGGCCGGGATCTTCACGCTCTTATCGAGAGTCTCCTCTACAGTCGGGGCCGCCGCGGTCACAGAGAACTTGAGAGATTTAGCGATATCCCGGGAATAGACCGGACGCCAGTCCGCGTCCATCGCCCCGATGTCGGGCGCGTTGTTCCAGACGCGCTGCCCGCCATAGAAGTCCGTATCGCATGGCAGTGAGACGACGGACCAATCCGCCGCGTCGACAGCTATGCTCTGCCCGAGGACCGGCCGCCCTTCTGCATCGACCGCCACAGCCGCGAGGTTGGTCTTGACGCATTCCTTGCAGATTTCGAGCCATTCGTTGCTGACGCCGCTTGCTATACCGGTGATGAAAACGCAGTTCGTCGCCGTCGCCGCGTTGCCGCGGGCGGCGTAACCGAGGAAAAGCGTGTTGCGCATCTTGCAGCCCGACGCGTCAGTCCAGCCGTCGAAGATAGAGCAGCCTTCTACCTCATAGCAGTAGAGGACGCCGCAGTTCGCCGCGACATGCGGGTAGTTCGCGAGATTGTCCTTCGTGATGCAGTTGTAGATTTGGCAGTCGCTCGCGGCCCCGCCGCCGTAATCGCAGAGGTTGTCGACAAAGAGGCAGTTCTTGCATTTGACCGCCATCATGCCGCCGCCGCGGTAGGCCGCGCAGTTGGTTACGAGGCAGTCCTCGGCCCAGCACTGGTTGCGGTGGGCGTCTGACGCGCTGAGCCCGCCGCCGGTCGTGTCGCTGTGACCATGGCTGGGCGTGCCGGTCGCGGCCTGTATGATGCGGGTGAAACCGTCGCGGATCGTGAAGCCCTTGACCTTCGAGCCCGCGAGCATCCGGACGCACTTGACCGCGCCCTGTCCGCATCCTCGGACACCCCACTTCACCGGAGTGTATTGGGAAGAGTCGGACGTATCCGCCGCCTTGCCCTCGATGATCGTCTCATCGCGCGAACCGGTCGCGACGAGCGTCAGATCGTTAGTGAGCACCGCGCGCGCCGCGATCTCGTCCGCCGGGTCGTGCTTCATCACGCCCTAGTTGCCGGCCGCGGGAACGACGCCGCAGGTGAAGACCGGCGAGGATGCGAACGGCTCGAAATCGCCGTTGTCAGGGTCGGCGAG
>JAQWAM010000299.1 GCA_028707675.1 Kiritimatiellia bacterium
TTCCGATCTAATCGTTGCGGTTGCCGATTTGCCAGCCGCGCGCACGGCTGCCAGCGGCTGTTCCGGGAAAACCGCTGGGGGGCAGCACATAGGTTTCCACTCCTTGGGCGGCGCCGTTTCCGGCGTGGTTGGCGTGGATGCTGACGAATAGGTCAGCTTTCTTTTTGCGGGCCAGCCGCGAGCGATCATCCAGCGTGAGAGCGTCGTCGCCGGTGCGCGTGTAGCTGACTTTGAACCCCAGCTTTTTCAATGCCGCGCCGATTTTAAGGGCTAGCTCCAGATTAAGGTCTTTCTCGTTGACAGGCGGGTCAAGGCTGCGGGCGCCGCTGTCGCTGCCGCCGTGTCCCGGGTCAAGCATGACGTGCAGTCGTTTTTTGGGCCCTTCGGTTTCCTGCAGAACCGCCAGGTGCAGCAGGTCAAGATCGACCCCGGCCATACGCCAGTCGCCCTTCGGAGCCGAGCCGTCCGTCGGCGCGTTCAGCCACAGGGTCACGCCGTTGATTTCAGACTTGCGCCTGTTGTGGTAAAACCGCACGGTCTGTCGCCCGTTTGAAACGCACACTGACTCATCGTCCCAAAAACAGTTGGTTGTGCCCACGGCGTTTTGAACATGCCGCAAAGTGCGCCACGCGGCTGTTCCGCCGCAGTCCGCCGGGACACTATCCGCGGATGCCGGAAGAAACGCCGCGGTAACTAAAAAAAGCAGAAGAGGGAATCCTTGCAACATGATATTTTTACTATACTACAGTTCTGCCTGCATTTGAAGCCTGAAATGACGACGGGATGGCGGCGGGGTGCGATTTCATTTCATTGCGTCGCACCCAGCGGGGCCAGTCCAAAATTGGAGCGCCTTGAACAGGAACCGTAGGTGTGTTAACGTTACATGTGATGACAGATGATGTTAAACAGGACGATTTCTGCCTGGCGCCGCTGCGCGGGGTGACGGTGCGGACGTTCCGTAATCTGCACGCCAAGTGGTTCACGCCGCCTGACCGGGCGGTGGCCCCGTTCATTCCCACATTCGCGGGAGAACGGATCAGACCCGCGCTGCTGAAGGATGTCGATCCGGATTTCGGTCAGTCCGTGCCTGTGGTGCCGCAGGTTTTGGGAAAGGATCCCGCGCAATTGCGTACGCTGCTGCGCGCCTTCAAGGCCATGGGCTACATGTGCGCTGATCTGAACGCCGGGTGCCCCTTTCCTCTGGTGGTCAAGAAGGGGCGTGGCGCCGGTCTGCTGCGCGACGCAGAGGCTTTGGAGCGGATGCTGGAGGCAGGTTGCGGCGAGATGCCGGCCGGGTTTTCGCTTAAGGTAAGGTTGGGAGTTGACTCTCCGAATCTGCTGATGCGGCGCATGGATTTGATCAACGCGTTCCCGTTGCGCGAGGTGACTGTCCACGCGCGCACGGCGCGGCAGATGTACGAGGGCGCGGTGTCGCTCGATGCCTTTGCCGAGGCGCTGGCGGCATGCCGTCATGCTGTGGTCTACAACGGCGATATCCGCACAGCGCAGGATTGGCGGCGGTTAAAGCAACGTTTACCGGAGGTCACACGCTGGATGATCGGACGCGGAGCCGTGGTCGACCTGTTTCTGTTCGGGAAGCTGGCCGACGGGCGGGCGGCAGAGCCTTTGCCGGAACGGGTTAAAGGGTTCCTTGATGACTATCTGGCCGCCTGCAACGGAGAGCTTTACGGTCCGGCGGCGGTGCTGGGACGCATGAAAGAGCTGTGGAGTTATCTGCACCAGTCGTTGCGCCAAGGCGAGCGTCTATGGCAGGCGGTGCGCGTCTGCCGCACACTGTCGGAGTACAGCGCGGTGACGGCGATTTTTTTCAAGAAATTCGCCGGGTTTATCAGCGAGGATGATATCGGTGACAACAAACGCGCATAAACGGTTGCTCGTCGCGGCATGGGTTGTCATGCTGCTGCCGGCGCGGTCAGCCTTGGCCGCAAAACGTCCGGTCGCCGATGCCTATGCCTTGCAACTGTGGACCGTCGAAGACCGTTTGCCGGGCAGCCCGGTGCTGGGGCTGGCGCAGGCGGCGGACGGCTATCTCTGGCTGGTCACGCGCGGGCAACTGATCCGCTTCAACGGCGTGGACTTTGCGGAGGCGGGCGTGCCCGAAGCCGTGAAGCGGCAGACTGGCGGCTTGGCCGGTGTTTTCTGCGGGAGATCCCGCGGTGTGTGGATTTACGGTGCTGGAGGGATCGCGCGTTACCTTAACGGCGCATGGCAGGTGTGGCCCGCTGAAGCGGTCGGCGGCGGCGCCGGACGCGTGCTCGGCATGGTTGAGACCTCCGACGGCGTGATCCGCGCCTATGCCGAGCGCGGTCTGTTGGAGGCGACCGCCGACAGCGATGATATATCGACGAAATTCGTCGCGAAACTTTGTCCGGTGCCGCCTGACGACCGGGCCACGCTGGGCGCGGTCACAGACGCGGCGGCTGATCAGGCTGGCAGCGTCTGGATGACGGCTTGGAACGGGCTGGTGGAGTATTCCGGCGGAAAGTTTGACGATCACAGCATGCGGCTGCCGGATTTTCTGGTAGAGGCTGCGGACGGCGTGCATGCGGGCGGTTCCGGCCGGCTTTGGATTCACGGGCCTAACGGGCTGGCATATCGTGAGAACGACATATGGACACCGGTCGGCTTCCCGGAGAACGCGGGTATCGCCACTGCCATGCTGGAGGTGTCTGACGGCTCGTTATGGATCGGCAATCCCACCGGAATGTTCCGCTGGCATGACGGGGCTTGGCGCCCCATCGCCGAACAGGACACTCCGGCCAGCCTGTCGGTAAATGCGCTGGTAGAGGGCCGTGACGGGACCGTGTGGGCCGCGTGTGACGGCGGGCTGCTGCGAGCGCGCAAAAAAACCGTGCAGACCTTGCGGTCGGAAGGGGCGGCCACCTCCGGCACGGCTTATTCGCTTTGGCGCACACCGGACGGCGGCGCCTGGGCCGGCTACAAAGGTTTGGCCGCGCGACTCACCCCGGATGACGGAAGATTGCTGCAGACGGTGTACCTCGACGCTGATGTGCCGGTCAGCGCGCTGCTGCAAGATGCGCTCGGGCGGGTGTGGTTCGGCACTTTGGGCGGCGGGCTGTTCATGAGCCATGAAGGACGCATCGCGCTTGTCCCGCAAAGCGATTACAGCATGCCGGTGGCGCACACGGTCTATACTTTAACGGAAGATCCGGAATACGGCGTGTTGGCCGGGACGCCGCAAGGGCTGATGCGCGTCAATGCCGGCGGTGAGTTGACTAAAGCCGTTATACGCGGAGCGGAGATCGTCGATCCGGTGCGCGCCGTGCACCGCGACGGGGACGGCACACTCTGGATTTGCTGTGAGCGGCTTGGGATACTGCGCCTGGACATTGACGGCACCCAGCGGCTGTTCGGGCGCGAAACCGGGATTGAGGGCTATCCGCGGGCATTGTGCCGTGATTCTAAAGGTAACTTGTGGGTCGGCACCACTGTCGGTTTGTTCAAACTCGGAGCCGATCACGTTGTCAATCTGGGCCGTCAGTCGGGGGTCTTTGGCGGCGCGGTATTGCAGATCACCGAGGACGGGTTTGAACGCTTGTGGACGGGAACCACAGACGGTGTTCTGTGTGTCAGCATCGGCGATCTGGAGCGGCTGGCCGTGTCCGGCGGG
>JAQWAM010000300.1 GCA_028707675.1 Kiritimatiellia bacterium
ATTTCGCCCGCCTGGGCAGCCTAGAGGGTCAGACCTAGAATATAGCTTTTAGACACGTCCCGTATCCTCCCCGGGTGCGTTATGCTTGCGTTCGGACGCTGATTAGCTTTCGCTCGGCGGCGCCGAACGCGGGATTTTTCGCCAGAGACGCCTGTGCCCGCTTTCGCGCCTTCCCGACCGCCGCCTCTCTTTGTGCTCTTCCTCCGCCCCTTGCCGGAACCTGTCGTCCCCGATGGCGTATCGGCTCTTGCCGATAGCTTCCAGAAACTCGGCGCCGTCATGCCCCTGGCTGCACCACAACACGAACCCTTGCCGTAACTATATTCTATTGACCATAAGTCTCTCACTCCAAATGAAACGGAAGTGATTTTAGAATAAGCCTTTTGACTCCCGACGTCAACGTCGTTCGTTCACGGCTTCGTTCTTGCGAGTGAGTCGCGGTCTGAACCCCGGTTTGCGCCAGCATCCCGAACCCGTTCGCGCCTCTTCGCGCGATTCGCGGTCAGAAACCCGGTCCGTGCCGCGCGTCACGTATAGCGGTTGCTGATTTCGGACACTTCGGAGCACCCGACCTCATGCGCGACGATCCTGCTGCCGTCCTTGAAAACGATCAGCCTTCCGTTCGCATGTTTGAACCGTCCGACGCCGCTACGGTACAGGCGCTCAATCTGCGGAATGCGGGCGTTTACAGGAGCGGCGGCGTTTTGTTATGATATGGGCATGGTAAGCAGAGACATTCAGTACGCCGTGGGTCATATTCTGGAAGGGATCGTCAAGCACTCCGATCCAGAACGGGTTTTTCTGTTCGGTTCTGCGGCGCGCTCTTCGGAGCGGTTTGTCAACGATCTGGATTTTCTCGTGGTGGTGCCCGACTCTCAATCACCCTCCGTTGTGATGGACACGCTGAACCTGAACATTCGTCACAAACCTCTGCCATGCGACTTCTTGGTCGCCACACCCGCGATCCTCCGTAAGCATCGTGGCGACAAAGGCTCGATCTACGCAACCGCACTACGCGAGGGCCGTGAAGTCTATGTCAAGTAACGCAAAAAATCCCCGAACGGCCTTGTGGTTGCGGGATGCGGAAAGCGATCTGGCCTTAGCCTCTGTCAAAAAGACGAAGAAAATCCGATACGAGCATCTTTGTTTCCACGCACAGCAGGCCGCTGAGAAAGCGCTCAAGGTTGTTTTGTTGTCATGTGATGTCGATATTCCCCGGACACACGATCTGGCCTTTCTCGTTGATCTGTTGCCACAAACTCTCAGTTTGCCGCCAAGCCTCCTGCTGTTGCCCGTGCTCACCAAATATGCTGTACAACACCGCTATCCCGGGCAGGAGCTGCCAGTGAATCGGAGAGACTACTTGAAGGCTATCGGACTTGCTCAAGAAGCTGTAGCCTGGGCCGGGCATGTCGTATCTGCGTGAGAAGGCAACACACCGCAACGCCAAGCATCCCGAACCCGTTCGCGCCTCTTCGCGCGATTCGCGGTCAGAAACCCGGCCCGCCACACCGCGCGTCACGTATAGCGGCTGCTGATTTCGGACACGTCGGAGCATCCGACCTTGCGCGTGAAAACCCGTTCGTTCCGCTCGAATACAGCGAGAGCGCCGTTTGTGTGCTTGAACCGTCCTACGCTATCACGCCAGACACAGGCAATCTCGTCACCGCTTTCCACCCGGACGAACCGATATTGGGCAGTTTGACAGCAACACCGGGTGTCCCTCTCTGGCTCCGATCGTGCTGTCTTTGCACTTTACACTTCTTGTGTGGGCTATAAAGTTGTGCCTTCACTACCATCCCATAGGGCAGACCGGCAACATACCGGTTCCCATGATTGGCACCGATTATGCGGGGGGGGGCGAGTGGATGTGAGGGTCATCGCAGCTACCAACCGCGATATCCGCCGTATGGTTCGCGAAGGGAGATTCAGGGAGGACCTATTCTATCGGCTGAATACCGTGGCCCTGCGCATGCCCGCGTTGCGCGAGCACGCGGAGGATATCTCCGAGATCGCGCGCGAACTGTGGGGACGTGGACGGCGCGAGGGCTGGCGGACATTGAACCGTGCGCAGGCCGAGGCGCTGGCAGGATACTGTTATCCCGGCAATGTCCGTGAACTCGCCAACCTGCTGGAGCGCGCCTACGCGCTGGACGAGCGGGATTTCGGACGGCTGCTCGAAGGCTACCGTACGGTGACGGGAGATGCGGATGCGTTGGCGGGCGCCACGCGCACCGGCCTGCCGGATAATCTGGAAGACATGACCCGCCTGCATGTCAGCCGGGTTCTGGAGAAACACGGCGGCAACGTCACCCGCGCCGCAGCCGCGCTCGGCGTTTCACGCAACACGGTGATTAAATACAGGCCGGGTTCATGACGGCGGCTGTCCGGCATCGGTCATATAGTTCCAGGAATCAGGGCTCGTGCGCCTTTTTTCGATTAGGGCTTGCTCTCCTATCATTTATTCTGTTTATTTTCCTGTGGTTCAAACAATTTTCGGTGCTGAAATGCTATAATCACTCCTGTGCAATCTGAAAACACAGACGAAAGGAAACAGATGAAGATGAATGTTGGTCAAGGGCTGTTCCTGTTGGCGGCGATTGTCGCGCCGATGACGATGCTTTCGGCGGAAACGGTTTGCATTCGGCAGCAGTCCGGCGATGCGACAGGCGCGTTCCTGACGGCCGTGGAGAAAGTTCGCGCGGCAGGCGGCGGCACGATTGAGTTTGAGAAGGGCGAGTACCGGTTTTTGCCGGAGTCTGCGACCAAGCTTTCGTTCAAGATATCGAACCACAACCAGACTGACCCCCATCTCGTCGCACTGCCGTTGGTGGGGCTGACGAACGTGACTGTCCGCGGCAACGGGTCGACGCTCCTGATTGATGGCGCGGCAATCGGCTTCACAGTCCTCGACTCGTCGAAAGTCCGCATTGAGAACCTGCGGATCGACTGGGCGCGTCCGTTCATTTCGGACGCGGTCATTGAAGGCTTTGAGAAAGGCAAGACGCGCGTCTGGGTCGATCCCGTGAAGTTCCCGCACGTCTACTCGAACGGATGCTTCTATGCGACGGGACGGAACTGGACGCAGCCGGTTCGCTATCTCGTCGTCTGCCGCGCCGACACGCACGAGATCGTCGGCGGCACGGGGGACACGCTCTGGAAGGGCAAGCCCATGGAGAAGGTGGGCGCGTCTTCCTACCTCATGAACTTTGACTTTTCGAAGCTCGGTGCGGGCGCGCGCGCCGGTGACGTGATTGCGTTTCGCTCGCCGTTGCGGACCTGCCCCGGCAGCGTCGTCTACCGTTCGAAGGATACGGTCTATGAGGACGTGTCGATTCATTCCTGCTGGGGCATGGGTCTCATTTGCCAGTTTAGCGAGAACTTCACCTGGCGCGGCACGGGACGTCCGGAAGGTCGCAGGTGCGGCGTCTTTTCGCGTGCCGAGACGGGGCGCTTCTATTCGGCCAATGCCGATGCTTCGCACTTCTCGAACTGTCGCGGCAAGATTGTCGAGGAGAACTGCCTGTTTGAGGGCATGATGGACGATGCGATCAACGTTCATGCGACCAGCGTCAAGATCGTAGAGCAACTGGCGCCGAACAGGATACGCTGCCGCTTCATGCATAACGACGCCTTCGACTTC
>JAQWAM010000301.1 GCA_028707675.1 Kiritimatiellia bacterium
GGCGTGGCGCGGGAAGTGTGCAGGGGGTATGAGGGGTTATTGCGACCACCGGCCAGAGGCGCTGACGCGCTCTGGCCGAAGTGGTCGCAATGACGAGTGTAAAAAGGAAAGCCAGAATGGGGGCCGGCAAATGGCGGGCCGGGAGGAGATGCTGACGCGCCCTGGCCGAAGTGGTCGCAAAGACGAGGGTAAAAAGGAAAGCCAGAATGACGACCGGCAAATGGCGGGCCGGGGGGCGCTGGCGCGCCCTGGCCGAAGTGGACGCAAAGACGAGGGTAAAAAGGAAAGCCAGAATAAGGACTGGCAAATGGCGGGCCGGGAGGCGCTGGCGCGCCCTGGCATGTTGGCACTATTGGTGTCCGGAGGTTTTTTACACTCGAATTTGCGATCACTTCGGCTGAAGCGCAACAGCGCTTTTGGCCGGTGGTCGCAAAAAGGTAAAAGCCTGGGCGGGGCAGACAACCGGCAAATGGCGGGCCGGGAGGCGCTGGCGAGGGTAAAAAGAGAGGATGAAGGGCGCAGGGCTCACGCCGGGCTTGATAACTGGGAGCGTGAATTATATGCTCAAGACGAGACGGGATGGGAACAGAAATGCGTAAGCTAAAAATACTGTGGCGGATGTTGAAGCACCGCAAGGCTGTTTCGTCCTTGCTTTCATCGCATCTGTCGTTGCTTGAGGGCGACGGTGTGGCGGATGCTTTGGGCGGTCTGACCGCAGAAGAAGAAGAGGGCGTGGTTGAGGCCGTGCGTGCCGCGATCAGCGACAGGCAAGGCGGCGGTGATAAGGTGCTGGTGGAATTCGGCACGCTGTTCGGTCTGACGACGCAACTGCTGGCGGAGACCGCGCCCTCCGGCACGACGATCCTGACGGTTGACAATTTCTGCTGGAACCCGTTCGGCTTGCCGCCGGATCTGCACCGGCAGTTCACCGAGAAGGTCTTGCGGCCTTATTTGAACACGGGGCGGGTCAAGCTGATCGGATGCGACAGCGCGGCGTTTCGCGAGCGTTATGACGGGGCTGCGCCGGCGCTGGTTTTTCTCGACGCGGATCACGGGTACGCGGCGGTTCGCGACGAGATCGTCTGGGCCAAAGAAAAGAATGCTGTAGTGATCAGCGGGCATGATTACGGCAACCCCCTGTTCGGGGTCACGCGCGCCGTTGACGAGGCGTTTCCAGAAGGAGTAAAACACAAAGGCATGGTCTGGTGGAAGCCGACCGCTGAACGCTGAAGTTATCGGTAGGGACGCCTCCCCGAGGCGTCCGCGGCGGTTTCGGGGAAACCGCCCTACCGTTTTCAACACGGCTTTAGTATGACAAAATGGCCAAGTTATAGAAGAAGCTGATATGCGGGTCTGGATCAACAATCCGTTTGACAACGTGCCGGGGGAGGGCGGGCGGGCGCACCGGTACATGCTGCTGTCGCAGGCGCTCGCGGCGTCGGGGCACGAGGTGGTGTTCTGGAACAGTGATTTCAGCCACCCGCTGAAGCGTAAGCGTGTTACGCAGCCGGTCGAGACCGGCTATCGCGTGATTTTGGTGCCGACGCTTCCTTACACCGGCAATGTCTGTCTTGCGCGGTTGCGGAGCCACAAGGCTTATGCGCGAAGCTGGCTGGACATGGCCGTGGAGGGCGTCCGGTCCGGCGCGATGCGGCCGCCGGACTTGGTGTTGACCAGCGTACCGCCCTTGGAGACGGGGCTGGCGGCGCAGGAGCTGCGGGCGCTTTTCGGCTGCAAGGTGGTGGCGGATGTCCAGGACGCCTGGCCGGAGACGTTCTACCGGCTCTTGCCATTGCCGGAGAGTATCCAAACTTTGGCGGGGAAGGTGCTGTTTGCGACCTGTCGCGGCCGGGCGCGGAGGGTTTATCGGGGCGCGGACCGGGTGACCGGAGTGGCGGAGAGCTATCTGGCGCTGGCGCGTGAATACGGGGCCGGAAAGGTTGCCGGGCGCCCTTATTACTTGGGCATCAGCCTTCCCGCGGGTGCTGGTCTTGCCGCGAGGCGCGACACCGGCAGGGAAAATGTGCTGAATCTGGTTTACGTGGGGGTTCTGGGGCGGATGCATGATTTGGCGACGGTGATAACGAGTGTCGTTGAGGATGCGGGGCTGCGCCTGCATGTGGCGGGCTCGGGGCCGGATGAAAGACGGTTGCGGGACTTGGCCGGGTCGCATGAAAATGTTATTTTTCACGGGTATCTTGATGGTGCGCGTTTGGACGAGCTTATGGGCGCCATGGATGTAGGGGTGCTGCCCATGACGGAAGAGTCTTACGTGGCGGTGCCGAACAAGCTGATCGACTATGTGGCTCACGGGCTGCCGGTGGTCTCGTCTTTGGCGGGCGAGGCGGCGGCTTTGCTGGATGAGTATCAGGCCGGTGTCGGCTACCGGGCCGGCGACAAAGCCTCTTTCGAGAAGGCGGTGGGAGTGCTGAAGGGGGATCTCGGCAGACGCGAGGCATTGCGGGCGGGCGCCTTGCGACTGGCGGCGGAAAAGTTTGATGCCGCGGATATTTATGCCGCTTTTGTCAGGGAACTGGAGGATGCGGGAAATGGTATGGCTTAATAAAGGCGTTTGGTACTTGTTGATGCCGATGACTTTGGGATTGGCGCTGATGGCGGCGGGACTGGTTCTGTCTTTGCTGCGCAAGCGGCGGCTGGCGGCGTCGGCGCTTTGCATGGCGCTGCTGTGGTTCTGGGGGTGGAGCACGCAGGCGTCATACCGGGCGCTGGGCGGCGCGCTGGAGAAAGCGTATCCGCCGCAGGAGGCGGCGCAGTTCCCCAAGGCGGACGCGATCGTGGTGCTGGGCGGCGGCATGGCACGGAACGCAAAGCTGCCGTACGCCGAGATGTGGTCGGCGGCCGACCGGGCATGGCACGCGGCGCGGCTGTACAAGGCGGGCAAGGCCCCGGTGGTGATTCCGACCGGATGCGGTGACGAGCATTCGGTGGTGCCGCTGCTGCTTGATCTGGGTGTGCCGCGCAAAGCGATCAGTGTGGAGAAAAAGGCGCGCAACACCGAAGAGAACGCGCTGTTCGTGGAGGATGTTGTGCGCGCGCTGCCGGGCATGGATAAGAAGCAGAAGCCGCGCGTGCTGGTGGTGACATCCGCCTGGCACATGCGGCGGGCTCTGCTGAATTTTGAACGCACCGGACTGGAGGTGATTCCGGCTGCGGCGGATCACGAGGCTCTGGCCGTCTGTGGGGAGCCGTTGCGGTGGTACAACTTTTTCCCGACGTGTGAATATCTTGCGCGCAATACGGCGATGATGAAAGAGGTTGTCGGATACTGGCTGTATCGGGTGAAGGGATTTTTGCGACCACCGGACGGCGAAGCTGACGCTGCGCCGTCCGAAGTGGTCGCAAAGACGAGGGTAAAAGCCTGGACGAGGCAGGCGTCCGGCAAATGGCGGGCTGGGGGGCGCTGACGCGCCCTGACATGGTGGCGTGCTTGGGGCCGGAGGTTTTTTACACTCGAGTTTGCGATCACTTCGGCCAGGGCGCAACAGCGCTTTTGGCCGGTGGTCGCAAAAAGGAAAGCATGGGCAAACGCAAACAGAGAGGCTATGACTACAACCGCGCGGGCGTGGCGATGGTGACGCTGAAAACCCTGCCGGGCGGGCGGCTGTG
>JAQWAM010000302.1 GCA_028707675.1 Kiritimatiellia bacterium
GCCCGGTTCCACAAAGGGGTTGCGTGTGGTGTTGATGAGGTTGCCTTTTTGACATTGGCTCAAAGTACTAACGAAGGCGCGCCGCAGGCCAACACCTATGTCGGCATGCGGCTGTTCATGACCATGCCGTAGGCGGGGCTTATGTCTGACAAGTCGGACCGGTCGGACCGGTCAGACCTGTCAGCCGCAAAAAAGATCAATTAGAAAAAGGGAGGACGAATGAGTCAGTTCAGCAGGCGGGATTTCTTCAGGGGGGCGGCGATCGGCGCGGCGGGATTCGCCGCTGCCGCAACGCGGACGCAGGCGCAGGCGGCGCCCAAGATCGCGGGCTTTGACGAGACCGACGCGGGCAAGGTCAGCAAAAAAGCGTGGCAGCCGGTGTCTGACCGCAAGATCAAGGTCGGCATCGTGGGTTACGGGGTTTGCAAGTTCGGCGCGCACTTCGGGTATCAAAGCCATCCGAACGTGGAGGTGGTGGCGGCCAGTGATCTCTTCCCGGACCGCTGCGCGGAGCTGGCGAAAATAGTGGGCGCGAAGAAAACATACGCGTCCTGCGAGGAGATGTACGAGAAGGACAAAGAGATCGAGGCGGTCTACATCGCCACCGACGCGCCGAGTCACGCGCGTCTTTGCATCGCGGGCCTGAAGCGCGGGCTGCACGTGGCCTCGGCCGTGCCGGCAGTGTTCGGCGACGACCAGCTTGAGCTGGCCGACGAGCTGCTGGACACGGTCAGGAAGACCGGGCTGGTGTACAGCCTGAACGAGACATCTGCCTTCCGCTCGGACTGTTACGCCATGCGCCGGATCTACCAGGCCGGCGGTTTCGGCAAGCTGATGTACGCCGAGGGCGAGTACTACCATTACTCGCCGCCGGGCAAGCCGATCGACTCCTACAAGGGCTGGCGCATCGGCATGCCGCCGCAGTGGTACCCGACGCACGGCAACGCCTACTACAACTGCGTCACGCACGGCTCGTTCACGTCGGTGAGCTGCCTGGGTATGCCCAGCACCGATCCGGTGCGGAAACCTGAAAACAACGCGTACAAGAATCCCTTCGGCACAGAGATCGCGCTCTTCCGCACCAGCGAGGGCGGCATGGCGCGCATGAACCGGGCCGGCGATATCCCGGGGGCGCACGGCGAGCGCGGGCGGGTTTACGGACAGAAGGGCAGTTTTGAGGGCCGTTACAGCGGCAACGCGGACATCACGAAGATCGCGCTGGAGAAGCCGCCGCTGCCGCCCGGCATGTCGGCCGGCGGGCACGGCGGGTCGCACAGCTATCTGACCCATGACTTCATTACTGCGATTCTACTCAAACGCAAGCCGGTTTGTGACGTGGTTTGCGCGCTGAACATGACGGTCTCCGGCATCATCGCGCACCAGTCCGCGATGAAGGACGGCGAGACGCTGAAAGTGCCGCAGTACAAGTTGTGAGGCGCGTGGCAGAAAGCGGTATCCCGCGCGATGCCGCTTCTATTAACTGCATGGGTCAAAAACATGTGCGAACCCGCAATCTTTGAAATCCTTAAGATTAATGTAGCTTGGTGCGCCATTCCGGATCAATAAAAGGGTCGTCTGCGCCCAATGCGAAGGTTTCTGGCATCTTCCATTCTAGATTCGACGCATCAGGTGCGGCATAAACGCGCAACACATATTCAAGGCCGTTCCTGACCAACTCCGCGAAACTTACCTCACGGGCCGCGGCTAAAGCCTTGGCTTGCCTATAAAGGGTATCCGGTAATTGTATTTGAGTTCGTGTCATGCTGTAAATAATACATCGTCTGTTTATGATGTCACGCGGAAATTGATGTTTTAGGGTCATCCTATGGTTTCGGTTCTTAAAGCTTTTTAGCGGGTGGGGCATTAAGAACGGCGGATTGTGACGATCACGCTAGGCGCGGTCTGCGACGGCACGGCGAAGCGGCGGTCGATGCGATAGCCGGGGATCCAGATGACCTCGTTGTCGCACGCGAGCAGGGGAGTGGTGTCGCGGATGTGTTCCGGCACTTTGGCGTCGATTAAAAGGTCTTTGATCTTCTTGGTGCCGTCGAGGCCGGTCGGGCTGATGCGGTCGCCGGGCAGGCGGGCGCGGACCAGCAGTTTGCAGCCTGCCAGCATGGCCGCGCTCAGCGAGCATACCGCCGGATAAACGCCGATGCCCTTTGCGAGGTCATGTATGCCGGCGCCGTGTTCCAGAAGGATTTCCAGATCGCCCCAGAGGGCCGGAGTTTGCCTGTCCACCAACAATTCCAGCGGCGGCGGCGGCTCTTGCGGCGGGGAGTCGCTGGCTGAAAGGAATCCGTTGCGGCAGACAACCGTGACGTTCGCGGCAAAGTCGCGTCGCCAGTCGCGTGGTTGCCCGCAAAGGTCGAGAATGGCTTCGACGCTGTCAAAATCGGCGGGCGCTTGCCGCACCTGGCTGAAGAGCCACTGACGCAAGATGCGGCGGCGCAGTGACAATGGCTGTTGCAACAGGATCGACACCGGCAGCGCCGACGCGGATTCGGGGCGAGCCGCACCCATCCGCGCCAGTTCACGCGCGGCCAGCTCTTCCAGCAGCAGATCGTCGCAGCGCAAAAGTTCGGCGGTGCGGCACAGACGCGCGCGTACGCCGGGCTGGCATCCTTCTTCGAGCTTCGGCAGCAGATTGTGGCGGATGCGGTTGCGCTGGATGGCGGTGTCGAGGTTGCTCGCGTCTTCGCGCCATTCCAGACCGCGTTCATGCAGCCATTGGCGCAGCGTCTGGCCCGCGACGGCCAGCAGCGGCCGGATCAGGCGGCAGCCGCCGACTTCAGAAACCGCCCGGAGTCCCGAAAGCCCGGCGGCGCCCGCGCCGCGAGTCAGGCGCAGCAGAAGGGTCTCGGCCACGTCATCGGCGTTGTGTCCGGTGGCGACCGCGTCGAGCATCAGTTCTTTGGCGTTTCTGCAGAAAAACTCCATGCGCTTTTCGCGCGCCGCCATCTCTAGGGAAAGGCCGTTTGTGGGCTGATCCGCCAGACGCGCGTGTCCCACAATAAAGTCAGTGCCAGACGCGGCGCAAAGCTGGCGCACAAAGCTTTCTTCCTCGGCCGACTCAGCGCGCAGGCCGTGGTTGAGGTGCAGAACCTTTAACGTTATGCCTGCCTCGCGGCAAAGCGGCGGCAGCAGGTGCAGCAGCGCCACCGAGTCGGCCCCGCCTGACACGGCGAGGCCCAGACGCCCAATGCCTCGAAACAGCTCGTGGCGGCGGATGTGCGCGGCCACGGCCTGTTCGAGAGAGCCGGTGCCGTCACAATAATAAGTGTGTGTCAAGTTTGACATGCGTGATGGGCAAGAGTAAAACCAAGCGGATTTCTTCCCCGAACGGGCTGCTGACGCACTGGTAGGGACGGTTCGGGGAACCGTCCGCGGACGCCTCGGGGATGCGTCCCTACCGATAGCTTGAGTGTTTGGTGTTCCATCGGGGCTGCTGACACACTGGCAGGGACGGTTCGGGGAGGCGTCCCTGCCGATAGCTTGAGCGTTTGGTGTTCCATAGTGTGACAGAATGGTGAAGTTATAAACAAAGCGTAAAACGGCATCAATTGTGGCGCAGGCGGAAGATGAGCGTCAGGCGGGCGGAGAGATCGGAAGAGCA
>JAQWAM010000303.1 GCA_028707675.1 Kiritimatiellia bacterium
CGGCACCGCTTTCCGGCCTGTCCGCGCCAAAGCGGCGTCGCGCGGAATACCGCTTGCCGCCGCACTCCAAATCCGTTCGCCAGACTTGCGGAGCATCGGTATCGAAATCAACTGCTCTTTTTAGGCTAAAGCCGTTTTGAAAGCGGTAGGGCCCGTTCCCCGAACGGGCCGCCGCGGACGGCTCGCCGAGCCGTCCCTACCTAGATTTGCATTATCGAACCCGCGACACCGGTGATGACCTGACCGTTCTGCACGGGCGCCAGAGAAACGTCCAGCGCCAGTCCCGTACCGTCGGGCATGGCAATCTGCAGCTTATCGCGTATCTTCTCGCCGCAAGCGGCGCGCAGAAAGACTCTGGCCGCGTCCGGCAAAAGATCGACCAGCCGCACGGCTTTGGCATGCTCCAAGTCTGGAATGGAGAACGACTCCAGAAAAGCATTGTTCACAATCACAAAAAAACCGTCCGTGTCACACACGAAAGCCGGTGCCAAAGCTATCTCAAGCGCGGCGCTTCCTTTCCGCAACTCGTCCATGGCCCGCTTGCGACGGTCGACGTTGCGTATCATAAACACCATGTTGTCGCCGCGTGTCAGAGAGAAAACGCTGACCCCGACTTCAGCCGTAAAGGAAGTGCCGTCCTTTCTCAAACAGCGCGCGTCCAGAATGATGTGGTGGTTCTCGGCCAGGTTGCTTTTCAGGTGCCCCAGCATCTGGCTGCTCATGCCGGCGATGATCCTGCCGATCGGCATGTCCCAAGAATCTTCACGGGCATAGCCCAGAATATCCGTGAACCGGGTGTTGCAGTCAACGACAAACCCCTTCTCGTCAAGGATCAGGATCGCGTCATACAATCCGTTCATCAACTGGTAGTAAAGAACGCGCTGGTCGGGCTTGGCCCGCACCGGGACGCCGTCGGACTCGATGATGGCACTGCCTTTTTCCACACCTTCATCCGGCGCA
This sequence comes from Kiritimatiellia bacterium, assembly GCA_028707675.1. Classification (GTDB taxonomy): domain Bacteria; phylum Verrucomicrobiota; class Kiritimatiellia; order RFP12; family UBA1067; genus JAQVQN01. The sequence goes on from JAQWAM010000303.1 coordinate 961, forward strand.
TCCTTGCCGACCTCGGTCGCGGCGGGCTTGTCGGCGACGATGCCATCGCTCTCTTTCTCGGGCGATTTGACGGCAACCGCCCCGCCGCCAGAATCCTTGACGGGATGAGCATGCGACGCGGCGGCCGCGAGAGCCGCAAGGCCCGAGCCTTGAGCCTTGGGCTTTAGGCTGATGACCGGTCTAATCCGCGCCGCGCCCGACTGTGTCGGCGAGATCGCCTTTAGAACCGGAGTCCGGACTGCCGCCGTCTTGGCTGCATTTTCGTCCGGGGCAGATTCGCCGGGAATCGTCCCGAGAGAGGCAACAGGCTTTGTCTCGGCGTCAGTCGCAACCGGCGCAGATGAAGATTGATCCGGCGCGCCGCTCTTATCCGCGCCATAATCTGCCGGCGCCACTGCTGACATCTCGTGTAAATCAATGCCGTGACCCGCTTCTTCCGGCTTAGGTAACGCCGCGCCCGCACCATTGCCGACTGACGCCGAATCCGGCGCAGCCTCCGCCGGCGCGTCCTTCTTCATGGCGCTGGCCTCGCCCGCGCTCTCTTTTTTACCGAACCAGAATTTCATCTGACCGCTTCCTTACTGCTGATAAGTTAGCAGATTCGGTGCCAACCGCAAGCAATTTCATGTTGTTAGTCGGATAAGCGACACCCGCCGTGGTAGGGTCGCATCCGGTAGGGACGCCTCCCCGAGGCGTCCGCGGCTCGTGAGGACACTCGCCCTCCAACACACGCCAGAACGCAGTACCGGGTGGCACGATAGGGACTGTTCTCCGAACCATCAGCTCACATGCGTCACAAAGCCCCATAAAGCTGAAATGCTAATTTAAGCAGCCGCTATGGCACATAAACTGCTTGTTTATTAGCAAAGCATTAATCGCGTATCAGGCACGGAAATGAAAAAAAAGAGCTATACCAAAAACACTCTGGTCCGAGAATTGGCCTTCAACACTGGGCTTTCGCAGCAAAAGGCGCGCTCTGTCTTGGACGCCTTGTGCCAAATCGTCTATCGCGAAGCTTGCGGTCAGGGCATCACCATACCCGGGATCTGCCGTCTTGACGTGATCAGGCGCAAGGCGCGCAAGATGAAAAATCCGCAAACCCGAGAAACGATTCTCATTGCTGAACATGACTCGCTGCGGGTGCGGGCGCTGAAAAAGGCCCGCGCTATCGTCACGCCGCCGCCGGAAAACATGGTGACCGTTTTGGAGACACCTGAAAAACCTCGCGTCCTTGACGATTTCTCGCAGGCTGTCTCTTTCTGCTGCACGAAATGCGGGCAGGAGATTGAGGCGCCTTTGTCCGCCGCCGGAATGACGGCGGAATGCCCGTCCTGCGGCAACCCGGTTAAAATCCCGGCAGAATCGGAGCCCGGCACATTGCACGGACCCCCTGCCGCCGCCGCGGCACAGCCGCCGCCCGTGTCCGTCCCGGCCAGCCGGCAGACCGCCAGCCCGGATGCGCCGATGCCCGCCGCCGCCGCCGAGAAACCCGAGCTTCCGCCGCCCGCTCCAGGCCTGCACAACAAATCCCAAACCATACGCATTGATCTGGCGGCACTGGGGTTTGAAAAAGAGGCTGCCGGCGTCTCCAAGCCCGCGACGCGCAAGCGTATGCTGTCGTTTTTCTGCAAAAACTGCAGGCAGGAAATCGAGGCCCCCGCCGACATGGCAGGCAGCGCCACGGAGTGCCCTTCTTGCGGCGCCAGCTTCGAGGTGCCTTTTTTCTCGGATCCCGGAACCCTGCACGGCAGCGATCTGGAACACAAGAAGATGGATTCAGAGATACTCAAGAGCATGAAGAACCGCACGATACGTATTGAAGTGCCTGACGACCTGTGATATCAGCCGACGGTCACTAAAGCCGGGTCGCACGGGGTCAGGTTGACGCCGCCCGCATCGCTCACCAGCACGGTGTCCTCGATGCCTACAGCTCCTGTTCCCTTAATCACGAACTTGGGCTCAAGCGCCAGGCACATGCCGGCCTCAAGGACATCTTTGGACCGCGGCCCGATCACCGGTTGCTCGTTGATCACGATCCCGGTGCCGTGTCCGACAAACTTGGCCTTCTGCGCCTGCCCCATGAAACAACCCGCCAAACCGGCCTTTTCAGCTATGCCCAACGCCAGCGCGTAAAGCTCGTCACAACGCGCGCCGGGCCGCGCCGCCGCCGCCAGCGCCTCGCGTATCTCGATCGAGACTTGGTGCGCCCTGACCGCTTCGGGTGCCACGCGGCCCAGCGCGAAGGTGCGCGTGCAGTCGGTGAGATAACCGAAAAAATTAGCGGCAACATCCGCCATCACGGACATGCCTTCCCTCATTACCACACCGCTCTGCCCGACCGGCAATGAATTATGCATGCCCGCCCCGCCTAGGGCGAAATCGTAAGGCGACACTGCGGCGCCGTTGTCGCCGGCCAGCACAGTTCCCATGAAAGCCTCCATGCTGCCGCCCGCCACCCGGAAAAGACCGAGGCTGCCGGCCTCAAGCATCAGCCGGATCATCGCCACAGCCCACTGCTGGTCGGTCATGCCCGGCTCATACACGTTCGGGAAACGCGCCACGACAGCCGCATGCCTGCCTCCGGTCTTCTTCATCAGGCCGATCTCATAAGGCGTCTTCACCGCGCGCGCGCGCCGCAGC
>JAQWAM010000304.1 GCA_028707675.1 Kiritimatiellia bacterium
TTTTCGCATCGAAAAAGATGGTATGCCGTTCACGTATTCGTGAGCGAGGCATCCACGCTTTTTCGATTTTTTTTGCGGCCTTTGCGAAGAATACGATTACTTCAATCCGGCGGCGGAGCGCAGCGCGGTGGCGCGGTCGGTCTTCTCCCACGGGAACCCGTCCCGTCCGAAGTGCCCGTAGTTGGATGTTTTGCGATAAGACCACCCCTTGGGCTTGGTCAGGCCGAGATCCTTGATCAGCATACCGGGACGGAAATCAAAAATCTCGTTGGACATCAGTATCTTGGCGATTTTTTCTTCCGGCACTTTGCCGGTGCCGTAGGTGCTGACGTTGACGCTCAACGGCTTGGCCACGCCGATGGCGTACGCCACCTGTATCTCGCATTTGTCCGCCAAACCTGCCGCCACAATGTTCTTCGCGGCATAACGCCCGTAATATGCGGCCGAGCGGTCGACCCTTGAAGGGTCTTTGCCAGAGAACGCGCCGCCGCCGTGCGACCCCACGCCGCCGTAGCTGTCCACAATGATCTTGCGACCGGTCAGCCCGGAATCGCCGCACGGCCCGCCGATCACGAACCGGCCGGTGGGGTTGATATAGAACTTGGTCTTATTGGTCAACATTCCGGTATCGTTCAAAAAAGCGCGGGCCGCCTCTTCCATCTCTTTCCGGACGCGCGTTATCGGCACGTCGCGCGTCTGATGCGAGATCACCACCGCGGTTATCTCTTTTGCGTCTCCGTTGTCGTGAAGCACGCTGACCTGCGCCTTGGAGTCCGGGCGCAGATACTTGATCTCGCCGTTTTTGCGCAGCGCGGCGAAGAACTGCAGCAGCGAGTGCGCGTAGATGATCGGAGCGGGCATCAACTGGCTGGTGGAGTTCGATGCGTATCCGAACATCATGCCCTGGTCGCCGGCGCCCTGCGCCTCCAGCTTGACCTTGTTGACGCCCTGGGCGATGTCTACCGACTGGCCGTGCAGGGCGCTGACATAGTTGAAGGTGTCGAAGCTGAAGCCCTCCCGCGGATCATCGTAACCGATGTCCTTTACGACATCGCGGGCTATCGACTGCGCGTTGATTTTTTCCCATTTCTTACAGGTGATCTCTCCCACATTGACCACCAGATTAGTGCCGGCCGCGGTTTCGCAAGCCACGTGCGCCGCAGGATCGTTTGCGATGCAGGCATCCAGAATCGCGTCGGAAATCTGGTCGCAGACCTTGTCGGGATGCCCCTCGGAAACCGATTCTGACGTGTAGATATGGCGTGTCGCCAATTTGCTCATTTCTATTCTCCCTTAATCCCGCAGCCGCTACAATCGCTTAGACTGCCGACGTATTGATACATTGATAGACTCCGTCCCCGCAAAGTATGCAAAACCCTTCCTTGAGCATACTTTGTAAACTATTGATAACAAACATTTTATGCATCAAGAATCTGACAACTGCCGAACCGTGCCAATCCTGTTCTGGCATGGCCGTTAAAATATCAAAGTGACTTAGGAAAGGCAAGCAACATGGGGGGCGCGATACATTTTGGGTCAGACGATACTATGCGTGCTTAGTCAGCAGAATCGGCGGGGAAATGCCGGCTATGACAATTCGCCCGTCGATTCTGCTGACAAAGCAAGTTTATCAGCCGTATCCGTGGCGGCGCAGTTCGATCCGCAGCCGCGCCTGAAAAGCCTGCAGATCTTCGTTAGACGGCTGGTACCCCGGTTTTTCCGGTTCGAGGCCGAAGCGACCGTACTGGTCTATCAGCCAGCGCGCCTTGACGCCGTCGGAGAAGGTCACCTCCCCGCTGACCATCGCGCCCGGCGCCATAACCCGGTCAAGCGACAGCGCGACCCGCGCGCCCGCGCCTTCCGGCAAAGGAGCGCCCGGATCACCGCCGACCGGACCGGCGGCGGGATATTCCTCGTCCTCGTCCGCATAAGGGTCGTCGGCCGCGCCTTGACCCGCAGCCGCGGTTTCCGCAGGCGCTTTCGGCTCCGGCTTGTCCTTAAGCTCGGCCCCGATCTCCAGCACAAGCAGCCGCACGTCCATGAAGGTCATGGAGATGCCGAATTGTTCCTTCAGCGCCTTTTGGACTTCTGAAAGCGAGGCGCCCTTGGCCACCCAGTCGATGACCGCCTGACGTTGTTCTAAGCTAAGTTCCATGGCACAAGCTCTCCTTTTTAAAAATCGCCAATTCCTTTATTAAAACAGTCCGCCGCCGGTTATACAAGGCGTTAGTGTTTGGCGGACAACGACAGCAAAAGCGGAATTCGCATACCCGGCTCATTCCTGCCTACTGCTCTATCGTCACGCGCGATACCGCCGGACGCGCGGAGGCGAGCCGCTCGTAGAGATCCTCGACACGCTCATCGAGCGCGGTCTTCACATCCCGCACATCCCGGTAGGTAGACACCCAAGCCCGGATCGCTCCGATCCATCGTGCCTTCGCGCTCTTCTCGATCCATGCGTCCAGCCACCTGTCTGCCGCGGCGCGATCTGCCGGATCGACCTGCGCCTGCCGCAACCTCCCGCAAACGAGCGCGTGCCTGCGCAGGCGGCTCATTAGCGCCTGCAGTTCACGCATCGGCCCCTCCGCCTCCATGGCGCGCTTCTGGTTCGGCGTGTCTAGGAGCGCCACATTCACTCCCTTCGCGAATTCCGACGCCGTGAACCTGCCGACCTCCGCATCGTCGAACTTGAGCGCGTACGAACCTTCTTCCAGTCCCTTAACGACGATCTCCTCGCGGTTCAGCTTATCCGTGAGCGGGTAGAAAGCCTCGGTCTTCACATACTCCGGCAACTTCGGGAAAGGCAGAGCCTTCGGCGCGTAGGTGAAAGCGACGCGCTTCGGCGACGCCGCGACGCGCTCCAGCACAACGTTTTTCGCGCTTCCCTTGCCGATCCTCTCTGCGGTTCCCTTCGCCGCGTCGATCACGGCGCGCGCCAGCACCGGCGAAACACGCATCGCGTCGAGGAATAGCGCCGCCATCACTAGGTGCCCCTCTTTGCCCGGATGCACTCGATCCGCGCATAACCGCGGTTCCTGATTATCCCGGAACAGCCGCGTCATCGGCGCGTGGAGATCGACCGTACCGAAATTCTTTTCCGCCGCGATTTTCCGGACTGTCTCCGCGCAGGCCGAAAGCCCCGGCTCGTTGCACGCGACCAGGTTGCCTTTCTCTTCCGGGTTAGCGTACTGGTCGTAAGGCGACGGCGTGACGAACACCGTTTTCACGCCTGCAGCCGGGATCATATCCGCGAGAACGCGCTGGTTTTCCTCGTAGCGCTCTAGCGCTTTAGCTCGTTTCTTTGCTGCCCCCTCAATCGGCTCGCGCGTAGAGTAATTATCCCGCCCGACATCATTCATCCCGAACATCACGAACACGCGGTCCGGCTTCATCGGCAGGATGTCGTCCTTCCAGCGCGCCACGCAGCCGGCGGCGGTATCTCCGCTGATACCGCCGTTCAGAAGCCGCGTGCCGCACCCGGGATTGCGCAGGTTCTGAAAAAGCTGAAGATAGCAGACATACCCGCCTCCGTGAGTGATAGAATCGCCGACGAAAACCACACGCTCGCCGTCCGCGAACCGCG
>JAQWAM010000305.1 GCA_028707675.1 Kiritimatiellia bacterium
CGCCGAAACGCACCTGGCTGATCACGCTGCCGCCGCGCTGCGCCATGCCGTGGATCTCGCTCTTCTTGACGTCCATGCCCGCCAGCGTCGCGGTCTTGGCCAAGATGTCGCTCGTCAGCAGAATCCCCTGCCCGCCCACACCCACCAAAGAAATGTTTGTCGTTTTCATTCTGTAAACTCCTGTACTGTAATTACCGGATGAGCTATCGCACCCGTTTGATCGAGTCGAACTTGCAGACCTGGCGGCGGAGGTCGCAGCCGGAGCACTGTACCGGATCGATGCGCGCCTTGTACCGCTTCCCTCCCGCAACCGTCTCGCCGCGCTCGATCGCCGGACACCCCAGCTTGAAACAGGCGCCGCACGCCTTGCACTTCGCCGCGTCCACCTCGTAAGTTCCCGCGTTCATCAGCTTGGCCGCGATGCGGCACGGTCCGCCCGCTATCACCACCGAAGGCTCGTCCGCGTCCATCTCTTCAGCCAGCACTTTTTCCAGCGCCTTGAGGTCGTATGCGTCGACACGCACAACGCGCCGGAACCCCATCGCCTTGGCGACCTCCGCGATGTCCGTGACCGGAGCGGGATCGCCGCACAAATTCTTGCCAGAACCTGGATTATCCTGATGCCCGGTCATGCCGGTGATCCTGTTGTCGAGCACCACGGTCGTGGTCTTGCCGCCGTTGTACAGCACATTCAAGATGCCGGTCATCCCGGAATGGAAAAAAGTCGAATCGCCGATCACCGCGCAAGTCCGCCCTTTATGCCCGGCCTTCTCCATTCCGAAGGCGTTGCCGATGCAGGCGCCCATGCAGATGGTCGTGTCCATCGCGTTGAGCGGGGGAAACGCGCCCAGCGTATAGCAGCCGATGTCGCCGGTGACGGTCGCCCCCAGCTTCGACAGAGTGTAGAAAACGCCGCGGTGGCTGCACCCGGCGCACAAGACCGGCGGCCGCGTCGGCAGGCCCCCGTCGGCACGCCGCACCTCCGGCACCTCCACATCCCCGAGCACCTCTTTGCGCAGGGCCAGCAGCCGCATCGGGTTAAGCTCCAGCATGTTCAATTCAGTGTCATGCCCGACCGCCCCGACACCCGCCGCGCGCGCCTGCTCTTCGATAAACGGGTCAAGCTCCTCGATCACCAGCACTTTTTCGACACCTGCGGCGAAGCTTTTGACCAGATCGACAGGAAAAGGATTGGACAGACCCAGCTTCAGCACGGCGAATTCGGGGAAGACCTCTTTAACGTACTGGTAAATCACTCCGGATGTGATGATGCCTAAACGCTTGTCCCCTTCGTCGACGCGGTTGAACGGCGCCTCGCAGGCGAAAGCGCGCAGCGCCTTGGTGCGCTCCTGCGCCTGAAGCCGCTGCGGACGCGCGAACATCGGCACCGGTATGTAGCGTTTGATGTCTTTGACATACCCGAGGCCATCGGCTTTGCCCGGCCCGAAATCATCGCCGACATCAACCACCGTGGATGTGTGCGAGGTGCGCGTGGTCAGACGCACAAAAGTCGGCACCTTGAATTTTTCGGAGATCTCGAAAGCCGCGATTACCATGTCAAAGGTCTCTTGGCTGTCGGCGGGCTCGAACAGCGGCGCGCGCGCGAACTTAACCAGATTGCGCGAGTCCTGCTCGTTCTGCGAGCTGTGCATGCCGGGGTCGTCGCAGGTCACGATCACCAGCCCGCCGTTGGCCCCCACGTATGAGTAGGTCATCAGCGGGTCCATCGCCACATTCAGCCCGACGTGCTTCATGGCGGTCAAGGCCCGCTTGCCGGCGATGGAAGCGCCGATCGCCACCTCCATGCCGACCTTCTCGTTTACCGCCCACTCGCAGTTGATACTGTCCTTGAACTTGGCCACGTTCTCAAGTATCTCGGTGCTGGGAGTGCCCGGATAGGCCGATGCCACCGCGCACCCGGCTTTGCAGGCGCCCCACGCGACCGCCTCGTTAGCGGACAACAGTATTTTCCGACTCATGCTCTCTTCCTTTTCTTACCAATAATTTGGCCGTTTTGTCACACTAAAGGTAGGGCGGTTTCCCCGAAACCGCCGCGGACGCCTCGGGGATGCGTCCCTACCTCACACACCCACACACTCACATACCGAAGTTACCACCATCATTTTCGCCCGGAGCCCCGGATTGCTGGCTTGACTAATTGAAAACCGGCAGCATCTCCGCCGACAAATCTTTCAGCAAAGGCTGCACCTTGTCCTTTTCCGACAGCATCGGCGCGGTGCCGCCCGGCCAGTCGATGCCGATGTCCGGATCGTTCCAGCGCAACCCGCGGTCATCCGACTTGTCGTAAAAAGCCGAGCACTTGTAGAAAATCTCCGCCATATCCGACAGCACGCAGAATCCGTGCGCGAAGCCGGCCGGAATAAACAACTGGCGGTGATTTTCTTCCGACAAAAACGCTCCGGACCATTTGCCGAATGTCGGAGACCCCCGCCTTATATCCACCGCCACGTCGAAGATCTCGCCTTTAAGACAAAAGACCAGTTTGGCCTGCGGCTTGCGCAACTGGTAGTGCAACCCGCGCAAGACCCCTTTTTGCGAACGCGATCGGTTATCCTGAACAAAAGCGCAATCAATTCCGCCTTCGGCATATTTTGCCGCGTGAAAGGTCTCCACAAAGAACCCGCGGGCGTCACGCAGCACTTCAGGCTCGCATGTTACAACACCCTCGATCTCGGTTTTCTCAAATTTTAGCGGCATGCCGTTCCAGCCTCTCTTCTTGCTCTCGCCATAGCGTCCATTTAGTGGTCGCAATAATCACCCTCGCCCCTGCGCGGCGCGGTAGCGCGCTATCAGGGCGTTTGTCGACCCGTCATGCCGCAGATCCGGCGCGCGCGCGGCGGTCAGCTCCGGCAAGACCTTGGCCGCAAGAACTTTGCCGAGTTCAACGCCCCACTGGTCGAAGGAGAAGATGTTCCAGATGATACCCTGCGTGAAAACCTTGTGCTCGTAAAGCGCTACCAGCGCGCCGAAAGTTTCCGGCGTCAGTTTGTCGGCCAGCAAAGTGTTGGTCGGACGGTTGCCCTCGAAGGTCTTGTGCGGCACCAGCCGCTCCGGCACACCCTCGGCGCGGCACTCTTCCGCGCTCTTGCCGAACGCCAGCGCCTCGGCCTGCGCGAAGAAATTGGCCATAAGCTTGTCGTGATGATCCCCGATCGGATTGTGCGTCTTGGAGAAGCCGATAAAGTCACAAGGTATCATCCGCGTTCCCTGATGAATGAGCTGATAAAAGGCGTGCTGTCCGTTGGTGCCGGGCTCGCCCCACACGATCGGCCCCGTGCCGTAGGCGACCCGCCGCCCCTGCCGGTCGACCGACTTGCCGTTGCTCTCCATGTCAAGTTGCTGAAGGTATGCCGCAAACCGCGCCAGATACTGGTCGTACGGCAACACCGCGTAGCTCTCCGCGCCGAACCCGTTGTGGTAAAGAATTCCCAGCAGAGCCATGATCACAGGCAGGTTGCGGTCAAAGGGCGCGGTCGCGAAATGACTATCCATCTTATGATAGCCCTTCAGCATCTTCCGGTACTTGCGCGGTCCTACCGCCAGCATCAAAGGCAGCCCT
>JAQWAM010000004.1 GCA_028707675.1 Kiritimatiellia bacterium
AACCCGGAACCCTGAACCCTGACGACCGTGTGATGGTAATTTGTAACAATCACACAGGAATTAAAATAAGTTGATGATGTTTGGTGGCCGGGTGTCGTATTATATGTGTAATGGCGGATGTGACACTTATCGGGCGTGACCGAGACCTTGCCGAACGGCGGTCGACCTTATAGGTCCAGGTCCGAGGAGCGGCTCAATAAAGGCAGGGTCACGGCGCGGCTGGGTTCCGGTGTGGATCTGACATTGATGGGGCCGCTAGAACTGGAGATCAAGACGCCGATGGAGGGAGCGTACTTGGCATGGCTCTGGGGCGGCGGTCCGAGACGTCCCGCCGTACTTGGCAGGGCAACGCAAGGTACGGGCGGACGTCCCCGGACGCCCGAAAAACGCGCGGCGGGCGGGTTCAGAAAGAGCGTCGACTGGATCGATGGAATCGAATTATTCGAACCACTCGATTCGGTCTATTATCTCGATTCATTCGAAAACGAAAGGAAACAAGACGATGAAATAGACAAACGGAGTGATGCTCGGGATGGCGCTGGCGCTGATGGCGGCGGGAGCCGGGGCTGAGGCGACGGCGCTTGCAGAGGAGGTCTCGCTGGACACGCGCAGCATCTCGGTGGTCGCGGCGGCCGAGGATAGTTCGGCGGACACGCGCACGCACACGGTCGTCTTTTCGCTGGGGGGCGAGCGTCCTCGCGAGCCGATCGGAGGTTATGCAAGAGCCTCGCTATTCAAAAATCGCCTGATTGGTGCGGGGACGCCTGTCCTACGCGCCGGCGGACGGAATTTTGGAGTGCGGTGACAAAAGCCGCGCTTCGCGCGGGTTGCGGCACCGCTTTTCGCACGGCCCTGAAAGCGGCACCGCTTTTCGCGCGGCCCTGCCCTGAAAGCGGCGTCGCGCGTCCCGCACAGCGGCACGCTTGCCGCGCGCACTCCAGATCCGGAACGGCTGTTTTTCGCAGGGCATGGGAGGGGCAAGCGCTTGTCACGGCATAGCGCAGCGCAGCCGGATCTGCTTGCCCCTGAGCACGGTCGGGCGAATCGACGGAATCGAATTATTCGGAGCACTTGATTCATTCGACAACGACCAAGGTAATCAGTATTTCGTCGCTGCCCGGAATTCGTCCCATTCCGGGTCGTGGTCGAAAATCCAGCGGCAATAATCCTGGTGCTGCAGCTCTGCGGCGAGCGTTTCGCAACGACGGATTCAACGTGCGACGGCAGCAGTCTCTTCATGTCCGGCTACACGATTCAGAATGTGATGCGGAGGTCATGCTCTCGCTCACCAACGCATACAACGGGACTTTACCGCTGAAGGCCGCGCATGTTAAGGTTATACGCGTTGAAGAGTCAGAAGCGACCCTGGCTGTCACTAATAGCTTTGCGCGGCGTGTAGAGCAGGATTTCATGTTGTTGGCGCGGTGTCACGCATGAGCGGGTTCAGGGTCGAGCATAACGGTTGTTTAGATGATCTGCTGATCCGCATCGCGCCTTGGACCGGCAGTATGATGAGTGTGGAGTAAGCGGGAAAGGTTACGTAATGATAAAGAGATGCACGGTGTTGATTTTTGGTGGCTTGCTGGTGGCGGGTGCGGCGGAGGTGCACGTAAACCGCTGGGAGGGTAACGATGGCAACAGCGGCGGGGCCGGGTCGCCCGTGGCCACTTTGGCGCGCGGTGTGGGCCTGTTAAAGGCTGGTGACACACTCGTTGTGGCTAACGGCCCGGAGCCTTATTTTGAGGCTTTGAACTTGGGGAAACTCAGCGGCAGCGCGGACAAGCCGATTAGTGTTGAAGGCAACGGCGCGACGCTTTCGGGACTGGTTCCCATGCCTGCCGCGGAGTGGGATGCGCAGGGGGACGGAACATACCGGCATCAGCATAAGCGGTGGGGGGCTTTGCAGCCTTACCTGATGGACGGCGAGCGGGAGATCGCCAAGGGCAGTTTTGGCGACCTTTTGCCAGACAGCCATTGCTGGACGACCAACGGCGTATGGTTCCGTCCGGCTGACGGCAAAAAGCTAGAGGAATACCGACTTTTGGGAACGCTGAGAGTAAGCGGCGTTTTTATCACCAGCGGATCGTACATCAGGATCAGGAATTTGGTGTGCGAGCGCTTCGCCAACGACGGATTCAACATTCATGGCGGCAGCCGCGGATTGGTTTTCGAGAATATCGAGGGGCGCTTTAACGGCGATGACGGGTTCTCGATCCACGAGGATGTTGAGGCAGCGGTCTATGGCGGACAGTTTCACGGCAATAATTTCGGCATACAGGATGTCAACGCGTCGCAATCGATTTTTCACGGTGTGCTCGCGGTAAGCAACCGTTTGGCCGGCATTGACTTTTACGGCGGGTACCACAGTGTGTTCGACAGCGAGGTCCGCGACAACGGCGGCAATCAGATCAGCGTGGTAGCGAATTTAGCGGCGCATATAGGGTTTTCGAACGACAACCCGATGTGCAAGGGGCTGGTTTTCGTCAAAAACACTTCAATTCATGGTGGATGTACCGGTGTGAGGGTAGGAGCCGGCAGCCGACTGGTCATGAAGGAGTGTTCGGTCAGGGATTTGCAAACAGGTTTGGATGTGGCGGCGGAGGGTGTTTGTCACGCGGTCAAGACAGCCGTTGAGAAGTGTTCGGATGCGGCAGTGCGGCAGGCCGATGGCGCCGTAGTGGTCTGGGACGGCGCGGCTGAATAGCGCAATAAATAATTATATTGGATTGCGGAACTTTGCCGAAGATCGTATTGTTGGCGGCCTTATGGAAGCAAGGTCTGAAACTAGTGTTTTACAGCGTTTGTGGCAACGCTGGGACACGCGGCTTTGTCTGCTGGCGGTAGCGGTTTACACTTTGGCGGCGCTGTACGGCGAGGCGGTTTACCGTTATTACCGGATTGCCGACCGCGCGCCTGCGTACAACAGTGTCTGCGAGGAGGCGCGCTATGTGCCGCCGCTTTTCGCGCGGGTCTTCAGCGCCGGTGCGCCAGGCGCGGCTGGCAGACCATTGTACCTGCTGGGCAGCGACAATCTGGGCCGGGATGTTTTGCAGCGGCTGGTACAGGGTACGCGCATCGCTTTTCATGTCGGCATCGTGACTTCGCTGATCGCCATTCCGCTAGGTGTAGTATTAGGGTGTGCCGGAGGGTATTTCGGCGGACGCGCGGACAGTCTGGTGGTGTGGCTCTGCGCGACGGTGGCCTCAATGCCGGGACTGCTTTTCATTCTGGCGATCGCGATGGTGATCGGACAGGGTCTGGCCGGGGTCTATCTGGGCATCGGGCTTACCACATGGGTGAGCGTCTGCCGGAACATACGCGGCGAGGTCATCAAGCACCGTGAGCGCGCCTACGTGCAGGCGGCCAGGGTGCTGGGTTACAGTGATTTGCGGATCATATTCCGGCATGTCCTGCCCAATGTGGCGCACATAGTGCTGATCGCCTTCTCGATCCGTTTCCCGTCTTCAGTGGCGATGGAGGTATTCATCAGTTTTTTGGGCATAGGGGTGCAGGGTGAGCCGTCTTGGGGGATCATGATCAACAACGCCCGGCTGCGTTTGTGGCAGGGCGTGTGGTGGGAGATGACCTTCGTGTCGCTGGCTATCTTCGGGTTGGTGCTGGCTTTCAACCATCTGGCGGACGCCTTGCGCGATCTGCTTGACCCGGCCTTGCGGAACGAGGCGGCGAACTGAAGCGGGCGGCGCCCTCAACCGAAGGCTTCTGGGTTCAGGGGGCAGGGTTCAGGTGTGATGGAACAAAAACGCAACCGCGTGACCTGCAATACAAATCAGCGATCTAAGATTTCTCGAACCTTCTGCGACAGATCCTGTACTGAAAAAGGTTTCTGGATGAAGTCCGCCTGCGTTTCATCCGACCCCAAACTGATAATTATCTCGGCTGTATAACCGGACATGAACAGGCAACGCAAGTCCGGGAATTCCGACTTAAGGCGCCTGGCCAGTTCAAGCCCGTCCATATCCGGCATGATAATATCACTAAGCAAAAGATTGAATTTACCTTTGTGCTCAAGCGCTGTTTGGATGGCGGCATGCGGCGCGGACGCGGTGAGCACACGGTAGCCCAGCTTTTCGAGCATGGCCTGAATCATGGAAAGGATGGATGTCTCGTCCTCGACCAGCAGTATGGTCTCGTCGGCGGACCGCGCGTATTCTATGGTGTTTGCCGAGGTCACCGGTTGCGCTTGCTCCGCATCCCCTAAATGTCTCGGGAAGCCGATCTTGAAGGTCGTGCCGTGCCCCGGCTCGCTGTACACGTTAATGAAGCCCCTGTTCTGTTTGACGATGCCGTAAACCGTGGCTAGGCCCAGCCCGGAACCGCGTCCCATATGTTTGGTTGTGAAAAACGGTTCGAAAATATGGCGAAGGACGTTTCTTGTCATGCCGCAGCCGCTGTCGCTGACCTCCATCGTCACATACTCGCCCGGCAAGGTCTCCGAGTGTTTCTTGCAGTAGTGTTCGGTGACCTGAATGTTGGATGTCTGTACAGTAAGGTTCCCCACGCCTTTGATGGCGTCCCGGGCGTTCACACACAGATTGGCGATAATCTGGTCGATCTGGCTCGGGTCGATTTTTAGCGGCCACAGTTCGGGGGCAGGTCGCCAGGCGATGCTGATGTCTTCGCCCAGCAGACGCTGCATCATGCCGACCATTCTCTGCAACGTGCTGTTCAGGTCAATTGCACGCGGCGTGACGGTCTGCCGCCGCGCGAAAGCCAGCATTTGCCTTGTCAGATCCGCAGAGCGCTGGGCGGCTTTTCTGATTTCGATCAAATCGTGATAACGCCGGTCGCTTTCAGGCGTGTCTTCTAAAACCATCTCAAGGTTGCCGAGGATGACGCTCAACATATTATTGAAATCATGTGCGATGCCGCCGGCCAGGCGGCCGATGGATTCCAGACGCTGCATGTTTTCCAATTGCTCAGAGAGCCGTCTCGACTCTGTTATGTCATCGAATACAGTCGCGAATAGACCCTTGCCCGGCGAGGAAACGGATATTCGGAAAATTTTTCCGGTCGGCTCGTGCTTAATCTCAAAATGCGCCGGTTGCCCGTCATTGGCTACTGCCGCGTAAATGTCCAGATGCGGCGCGGTGGACATGCCGTAAACCGCCGAGGCCGGTTTGCCCACCACGTCTTGCGCCTCAAGTCCCAGTATCCGCTCGTATGCGGGGTTGACGGACTCGATGATGTAATCGACGGCTCTGCCGTCAGCATCGTTCAGGAGACGGTGCAAAGCTACGCCTTCGTTCATGGAGTTATAAAGGCTGCGGAAACGCTCCTCGCTGGCGCGGAGATCCGTTTCAGCCTGATGGCGGTCTTCAAGGCTGTCCAGCAGGGCTAATCTTGAACGCTCCGCTAAATCAGAAAAATATTCCAGCTCTTTCAAACACCTTTCGAGTTCGAAAGTGGTGTTGTCAGATAGGGATTCCTGCCGGTTGTCTGCTTTTGAATTCATTTTTCTATATATTGGTGCATTACAGGTCTTTTGGCTGGCTCGGGTAGCGCGGATGCTCGCCGAGCCTGACCAGCAATGTGTTGATTTCACGCTTGAGGGCCTGATTGCGTTCTGAGTTGTCGATCATGACGGCTTGCCAGCGGCGCAGCTCGTCGAGCTGGCGGTCGCGCTCCTCGTCCATGCGCTTGTGCTCGGACATGTCGCGTATAACCATGCAGCTCAGATTGTGGTCGGCATTGGACTTGAACACCACGCAGGAGACATCGGCCGGGAAGACCGCGCCGTCGGAACGCTTGAAGTTTATCTCGCCGCGGAACCTTCCGGTTCGCGCGCGGATCTCCAGCGCCTGCCGCAGGCGCGGATCCGCCGTGTCCAAGATGCAGTCCCGTCCTTTGCGCACGATCTCCCGCTCTTCGCGTCCGAACATATTGCAGGCCGCCGGGTTCGCGGCCAGAATGCGGCCGTCGGTGACGGTCAGCAGGATCGCGTCCATGCTGTTGTCGAAGATCATCCTGTAACGGCGCTCGCTTTCGCGCAGAGCCTTTTCAGCTTGCTCGCGCTCGTCGAGCTGGCGGATAAGCTCGATGTTCATCGCGTTAAGCTGCTCGGAACGCGCCTCCAGTTTGCGGATGAGTGCCTCGCTGTATTTTTTCAGGTAAACCGCTTCTTCTTCGTGCGGAGTTTCAGGCAAGCCCCGAGTCGGCGTTTCCTTGAGAACCTGCCGTATTTCCGTCATGAAAGCCGCCGGATCCTCCGGTTTGACGATGAATCGAGAGGCGCCGATGCTGAGAGCGAAATCACGGTCGCGGTCTTCAGTGTAAGTCGCGGTGTAGAAGATGATCGGGACAGACTTAAGCGTTGTGTCTTTTTTGCACTCACGGCAAAAGGTGAAGCCGTCCATCACCGGCATCAGGATGTCGGTGATGATAAGGTCGGGCCGGTTCTCACGGGCTTTTACCAAGGCTTCGGCGCCGTTCGCGGCCTCTTGCAGTTCGTAGCCGTTATGGCACAGCAGCGAGCGCAGCAGGTAGAGGTTGTCGGCGTTGTCGTCAACAATGAGTATGCTTATCGCGGACATAATTCTGCTCCTAAATCTCATGTCGCAAATATGCGCTGATTTCTTCCGTGAAAGTGTCTGGGTTGATCGGTTTCTCGATGTAGCCGTTGCAGCCTGCATCAAGCGCCTTTTCGCGGTCACCGGGCATCGCGTAAGAGGTCACGGCCACTATGGGCACATGGTTAAGAACGGGTTCCGCGCGCAAAGACTTTGCGACGGCATACCCGTCCATAGATGGCAACTGGATGTCGAGAAGAATCAGCTCCGGAATCATCTCGGCCGCCATTGTTATGCCCTGCGGACCGTCGTTCGCGCAAGCTACGGCATAACCGCGCTTCTCGAGCAGGAAGGTGGCGAGGTAGCGGTTGAGCTCATTGTCTTCTATCAGCAGTATTCTGGCGCTCATGGCTGTTTCTCCTGACCGCGAAGCGGAAGCGTGAACTTGAAGACGCTGCCTTTGCCGGACTCGCTGGTGACATTGATGTCGCCGCCGAGAAGGTCGGCCAGACGGCGGCAGATGGCCAGTCCCAGACCGGTGCCCTCGTGGAGGCGCGCCAAGCCGGTATCGATCTGCTTGAAAGGCCGGAAGAGGTTGTGTATTTCCGACGGCGCTATGCCTATGCCCGTGTCGGAAACCGATATGTTGACCGAGGCGGCGTCGCGTTCGGCTGTCAGCCGCACGAAACCCTTGTCAGTGAATTTGACGGCGTTGTTAAGCAGGTTCAGCATGATCTGTTCGACGCGGCGCCGGTCGCTCTTGACCATGCCGATGTTATCCGGACAAAGCGTCAGCAAAGACAGTTTCTTGCTTTCGGCCAAGGGTCTGATCAGGCCGGAGACTTTTCGCACAGATTCCGCCAGCGCGAATTCGGTCTTATGGATTTCCAGTTGCCCCGCCTCGATTTTGGATATGTCCAGCACATCGTTGATCAGCTCGAGCAGGTGGCGGGAGCTGTCTCGCACCATCTCGAGCTGCTTGCGCTGCTCGTCGTTGAGAGGCCCGGCCAGCTCCTGCAGCAGGATGCCTGTGAACCCGATGATGGAATTCAGCGGCGTGCGCAATTCGTGTGACATGGTGGCGAGGAAGGCTGATTTGACGCGGTCTGCGGCTTCTGCCAGATCTTTGGCCACGGCCAGGTCGGCGGTGCGTTCGGCCACGCGCTCCTCCAGCCTCAAATTCAGTTCCAGCAGCTCCTTTTCCGCCGTTTTGCGGTCTGTCACATCGCGCACGATAGACTGGAGCAGGGTCATGCCGTCCAGATCAAGACGGTTTAAGCTGACCTCGGCTGCGAAAGGCGAGCCGTCGCGCCGGCAGTGCTCCCATTCGAAGAATTGGGGTCCGTCCGTCAGCGCCGAGTTTATGCGTTCCATGGATTTCTGGTCGGAGCGGCATCCGTCAGGCTGGAACTCCGGCGAGAAATCAGACGGAAGGGCGCCTATCAGATACTCCCGCGCGCATCCGTAAACCTTCAAAGCCTTAGCGTTGCAGTCAATGAAGCGGCCGCCGTACATCAGCAGGATCGCGTCACTGGCTGTCTCGAACAAAGCGTGATATTTGATTTCGCTTTCGCGTAAAGCGGTCTGGTTGCGCATGCCGACCGCCAGCTCCGCGCGCAGGAGAAAGGCCAAAAGGCAGGTCGTGACGAGCACAAAAGCCAAACCCTTGTAGGTGGACCACATGGCTATCGAACGGGCGTCCAGATCAAGGAGTGTCAAAAGTTTATCCGAGGCAAATATCCATAAACCCGCCACAACCGCGTATGGCAGTATTATCCTGACGGTCATCCTTACGAAAGCTTTGTTCATGCGGATTACTTACTTTTAGCCTGTTCTGGCCGGCGGATCAAAAACAACTCTTTAATTCTAAAAATCAAACAACGTCAGATCCTGCCGATCAACGCAAACATGTGTCCATTTACAATTTCATCTATATGATTTATCCTTCGGCACGAAAAGTCAACAAACTTTTCTTAGTATTTTGTTTCTTCGTTTCTTTGCACAAACGCTTTGCATTGTTCGGGAAACCGGTTAAGATATTTTACCATTTTATGAAACGTTACATATTCATACGTTTGATGGAAATGTTGCCAGCATCATTAGGTGTGCTGGTGCTGACATTCCTGCTGTTTCATGTGGTCGGCGGTTCTCCGGCTGAAGTGGTTCTCGGCAAGAACGCCTCGGCCGAGGCGCTGGCGCTCTTTGACGCGCGCCACGGCTTTGACAAGCCGCTTTTCTTTGGGCGCTGGCGCGCCATCTGCGCCGCGGGCAGCGCGCCTGGGGATAAATTTGTCAAACGGCAGGGAACGGGGCTATGCCGGGTGCCTCTGCGTTACGGCTTGCCAGCGGGCGCGTACCGGGTCAACGCCGGCAGGCTGCTGGTCGGATTGCGCGACAATGTCAGCGGCGCGGAAGAGGAAGCTTTGTTGGACGGTCCCGCGCCGCTGACCTTCACGGTGCGCGAGGGCTGGAAGGCCGTGGCGCTGGATGTCGATGTGAATGATGCGGACAGATTCCTAATAGAGAAAAAAAACGCTGCCTGGTTTGATTCGCAGTTCGTGAATTACATGCGGGCGCTAATAAGGGGGGATCTGGGGTATTCGACCGAGCACAACCTTCCGGTCGCTCGAGTCCTGCGTGAGGGCGCTGGGCCTTCATTGGCGCTGACCGTGCCGATTCTGTTGGGGGGGACACTCTTGGGCATCATGCTGGGGATGCTTTGTGCGGCATGGAGAGGCAGAGTCGCGGACAAGGCGATCTTGGCGATATCGACTGTTTTGATGAGTGTCAATTATGTGGTGTGGGTACTGGCGGGGCAGTTCTTGCTGGCTTTCAAGTTCAAGCTTTTCCCGGTTTGGGGGTTTGAGTCTGCTGGCTATCTGGCGCTGCCGGTGATTATCGGCATCGTGAGCGGGTTGGGGAGGGACGTGCGTTTTTACAGAGCCGCGATTCTGGACGAGGTGTACAAGCCGTACGTGCGTACGGCGCTGGCCAAAGGGATGGGTGGCGTCCGCGTGATGGTGCGGCACGTGCTGCGTAACAGCCTGATTCCGGTGGTCACGTACGTCAGCCTGTCCATACCGTTTCTCTTCACGGGCAGTCTCCTGCTTGAGAGCTTTTTCGGCATTCCCGGTCTGGGCAGCGTCAGCCTTAATGCCATCCATTCATCGGACATGGCGGTGGTGCGCGCCGTTGTGTTGCTGGGCGCGCTGTTGTATCAGGCGGTCAACCTGCTGGCCGACCTGTGCTACGGATGGCTCGATCCCCGCGTGCGCTTGGGCTAGCGGGGATGGGCCGCCGCCAGTCCGCCTACACTGTCTTGATCTTGCGTTTGACGGGGTCGTAGACCGTCTTGCGCCCGGTCTCGTAAGACTTCATGGCCATGATCACTGCGACCGCGTGCTGGTAGCCCGCGTCGATCGAGGCGTTGGGCGTATCGCCGCCGCGCATGCATTGCAGCCAGTTCAGATAATGATCCGGGTGGTCTGTGGGCTTGACCTCGTTTTTACCGCGGATCGAACCGTCCCGGTGCGGGGCGCCCTCGCAGTCGAAAGTCGGCTTGCTCCAGTTGGTGATGTCGAGCGCGCCTTTGTCGCCGTAGAGTTTTCGTATGCTGTTCGAACTGTTGGCAAGATTGTTAGACGAGCTGACCACGAAACCCTCGGGATAAATCCAGGTGGCCTGGATGCAGTTCGGGTTGGTGAAATTGTGCTCGTCCTTCCAGGTCTCGTTGACCATGCCGAGGCAGACGCATGACTGCGGGAAGCTGGCGCCGGTGATGAAATGAACGAGGTCGATGAAGTGGGCGCCGAGGTTCGGGATCGGGCCGCGCGAGAACTCGTAGTGGCCGTACCATCCGGAATAGATGTCGGAGCGGAACGGGCGCCGCGGCAGTCCGTGCAGGAACTCCTTCCAGTCCACGTCCTCTTCGCGCACATCCTTCAGGTAGTGGTACCAATAAGGGCGTTCTGAATTGCGGCACTCCTCGAAGCGGGAAAGGCGTCCGAAGATGCCGGTGCGGCAGAGGTCGCGCGCCCCGACGATGGAGGGCAGGCTGCGGATCTGCGTGCCTACCTGCACTACTGTGCCGGCCTCTTTCACGGCATCGACCGCGCGTTTCAGGTCATCGAATTCAACGGCGATAGGTTTCTCGACATAAATGTGCAGGCCGGCCTTGGCGGCCGCTTCGAGATGCGCGGTGTGGTGCAGATCGCAGGATGCGATGGTGACCGCGTCAAGATCCTTCATCTCCAGCAGGTCACGGTACGAGACAAACTGCTTGGCGTCGCGTCCGAACCATTCCTTGACCATGCCGTTGGCGCTCTCGCGCGCGACGCGCCAAGGGTCAGCCAGCGCGACGATCTCGAAATTTGTTTCCTTGACGTGCTTGTAAAGGCCCTTCATGTGGGCGTTGCGCCCGCGGCCGCCGCAGCCGATGACCCCGATGCGGATGCGGTCGTTGGCGCCGATCGACCGGCGGCGTGTGGCGGCGTCAACTGATTTTGGAGCGGCCAAGGCCGCCGCTGCTGCTGCGGATGTCTTCAACATGTCACGACGTGTCAACTGACTATTCATAATTCTCTCCCTTTTATGCGCAGCATGCTGTTTGCCTGCTGGCAAATGCGCTTTAAATATAGCAGTACAAGGTGTTGAGTGAAAGCAGCAATTTAACAATTATTCCGGCGAAGTGTGCCCTTTTTCAGCGCAGGCAGTGTGTGGGTATGTGAGTGTTTCGCGTAAGAGAGCATGGGCCTGCGGCTCGCTGGGACGTTCGCCCTCCCAACCCGCGGCAAAGCATGGCACTGGGGGGCGAGCGTCCTCGCGAGCCGTTGAGGCGCTTGTCTCGGCAGGCATCAACAGAGTTTACCCGCTAAGGTGAACCGCGCCCGCATTCGGTTGCCTTGGCCGCGTTAATATGCAAAAATACCGACCTTAGTTCTGGAAGGTCAGGGCATGCGGCGCATGCGGAAAGGCTCATAAATGTTAAAGATATCTTTGTTGGACACGGTCATCATTATCGGGTTTCTGCTTTCGGTGGTGGCGGTGGGTTCGGCGGCGGCGCGCCGCTCAAGCAAGAGCGCCTCGGACTTTTTCCTTTCCGGCCGTTCGATGCCGTGGTGGCTGCTCGGGGTCTCGATGGTGGCCTGCACCTTCTCCTGCGACACTCCCAATCTGGTCACCGACATAGTGCGCACGCAGGGCGTGTCCGGCAACTGGGCGTGGTGGGCCTTTCTGCTGACCGGCATGCTGACCGTGTTCGTATACGCTAAACTGTGGCGGCGTTCCGCGTTGGACACGGATCTGGGCTTTTATGAAATACGTTACAGCGGCAGGCCCGCCGCGGTGCTGCGCGGCTTCCGCGCGCTTTATCTCGGCGTCTTCTTCAACATCATGATCATGGCGACGGTTTCGCTGGCCGCGATCAAGATCGGTCAGGTGATGTTCGGACTGACCCCGGTCGCCACGCTGATTTACGCATCGATAGGGGTGGCGGTGTATGCCACGCTCGGCGGCCTGACCGGATCCATCTGGGCGGATTTCTATCAATATTCAATTGCTATGACGGGGGCTTTCTTTGCCGCCGTCTACGCCGTCAAATCCGCAGACATAGGAGGCTTCACGACGCTGCGGGAAATGTTCGCCAACGCTGATATCTCGGCCAAGATGGCGATGTTCCCTTCTGGCGCGGGAGGGCTTTCGGCCCTGATGACGGTGTTGATTCTGCCTGTGGCGGTGCAGTGGTGGAACGTCTGGTATCCCGGCGCCGAGCCCGGCGGCGGCGGTTACATCGCGCAGCGGATGCTGTCGGCCAAGGACGAAAAGAACGCGGTCGGCGCGACATTGCTCTTCAATTTCTTGCATTATGCCCTGCGTCCCTGGCCTTGGATCATAGTCGCGCTGGTCTCTCTGGCGCAGTTCCCTGTCACCCCGGCTGCGGAGCGCGCGGCGGCGGACGGGTGGCTAGCGGCGAACCCGGCGCTGGTCAGCCAATACGCCGCGGACAAGGCCGAGATGCCGGCTGATGTCCGGCTGCAAGTGCGGCAGGCCAAAGCCGATGCTGCAGGCGTCGGCAGCCTGGCCCGGGAATTCCCGAATGTCGACGACCAGTTCCTGCGCAACGACATCGCCTATCCGGGGATGATCTCAAAGATGCCCAAGGGATGGATAGGCCTGATCGTCGCATCGCTGATCGCCGCTTACATGTCGACGATCGCCACGCATCTCAACTGGGGTTCATCGTATGTCGTGCAGGATTTTTACCTGCGTTTCTTAAACAAGGACGCTTCACCCCGCCAGACGGTGGCCTTGGGGCGCGTCATCATGTTGTTGCTGCTGATTTTAGCCGGCTCAGTGGCGCTGTGGATGCGCAACGCCAAAGACTCCTTTGACATATTGTTGCAGATCGGCGCCGGCACTGGGCTGCTGTATATTCTGCGCTGGTTCTGGTGGCGCGTCAACGCCTGGAGCGAAATATCGGCGATGGTGATATCGTTCACGGTGGCCTGTTTTTTCCAATGGGGGGCGGAAAGCTCGGGTTTCCACGCGGCGATGCGGGACGCGGGAATGTTTAACATCATGGATTACAGCGCTTGGAAACTGGTGATCGGAATTCTCGTGACCACCGCCGGATGGCTGGCCGTGACTTATCTGACACCGCCGGAGCGGCAGGATGTGCTGGAGCGTTTCTGCAGCCGCATCAGACCCGGCGGGCCGGGCTGGCGCAAGATCGAGGATAAATCCACAGTTGAGAACATTGCCCGCGGATGGGATGTGCCGACCGGCATATTGTGCATGATGATCGGCTGCGCGGCTGTCTGGACCGCGCTGTTCGGCATCGGCTACACTCTCTACGGGATAAGAACCTTGGGCTTGGCACTACTAGGGGTGTCGGCCGTCGCGACCTTTGCGCTGATGAGGATGGTGGGCCGCATACGTCTGAGCTGACTATCTACGTCGCGGTCTCCGGGACAACCTCTTTGACTGTCACCGGCGGTGTGTTTGTGTCGTCATTTTCGGATCGTCGCGCCATCTGATCCGGGCGCGCTTTGCGGTGCCGCGGTCTGCGGCGGCGGCGCGGCATTTGTTCCGGTACAGCGTCACGGGCCTCGTCCACTTTATCGGGACTGATATTGTCAGAGCGCTGCGGCCGGCGCAAGGCGGTCTCCTGCTCATAGAACGCTCGCCACTGGTCCAGCACGGCAGAGCCCTTTTGTTCGGCGATTGTCAGAACGCTTTGGAAAGCCAGCGCCTCAGGAAAAACGGGGTGCATGACAAAACGTTGCGCGCGGCCTTTACGCGGCGGTTCCGCAAAGCGCCGTTGTACATCCAGCAGGGTCACGGCGGTGTAAAAAGAGGCTTTGGGAATGCGTAACCCGTGCGCGGCTGAATGCAACACCTGACGGGCTACATGTTGCCGGTTGACACGCTTGGTCGGACATTCGGCCTGTGTTTTTTTCAGAAGCTCGATGAAAATCGGGTAGTGCAGAACGGCCATACGCACCCCGTTCGACACGCTGACTTCATCAGACGGCAATGCGTCGAGCGCCGCGAGATAACTCCACAGAACGGATTTTTGCCGACCGCTGCCTTCAAGGTATTGATGGATGTCAGGTAAAAGATCCAGCATCAGCTTATACTCCCAAAGCATTTTAAAGGCAATGCATGACGAGTTATAAGTGAAGAGTCGAAAAATTTCCTCGCAGACGCGCGGTACAGAAGCGTTCAGGATGTCAGCGTGGTGTTCGAGAATGGCCTTTTGGCTGGCGCGGTCGATGGAAAATCCCAGACGCGCGGCGAACTTGACGGCGCGCATCATGCGCACAGGATCCTCGCGGAAACGGATGTCCGGATCTCCGATGCAACGCATGGTTCTGCGTGTCAGGTCATCCAGCCCGCCGACATAATCAATAACACTGAAGGTCTTGATGTCATAAAACAATCCGTTGACCGTGAAATCACGCCTTTTTGCGTCCTCTTCGGGCGATCCGAAGGTGTTGTCTTCAGTCTGGTAGACCCCGTTGTCGGAATCGCAGGTTTCCGGCTGACGGCGGAACGTGCTGGTCTCGATAATTTTGCGTCCGAAAACGATATGGGCCAGGCGGAAGCGTTTGCCGATCAGGAAGCAGTTCCGGAAGAGGCGGCGGATCTGGTTGGGTCGGGCATCGGTGCCGATGTCGAAATCTTTAGGCACACGCCCGAGCAACAAATCCCGCACGCTGCCGCCGACGAGATAGGCAATGTGACCGGTGTTTGCGAGTCGGTAGAGCACTTTCAGCGCATCGGGATCGATGTTCGCGCGTGAGATGCAGTGCTGCGAACGTTGCCTGATGACTAATTTATTTTTTTTCTTGAAAAGTGATCGAATCATATTTGCTGTTAATCCTAGGGTTCTG
>JAQWAM010000306.1 GCA_028707675.1 Kiritimatiellia bacterium
GAAGAGAAAGTTCTGGCCATGCAGCGGCAAAAACAGACGGTCATCGACGCGACCGTCGGCGCCACCGACGCGGCCGTCATGCGGAAGATGTCTTTCAACGACATCCGCGGCCTGCTCGGCCTGTAACGCCTAAAAGGCAGGATTGAACTGCCCCATGATTTCATCTGCCCACAGATTCTGCGGAAAACCCAAAAAACTGCTTCCCGCCCGCTTGACACCTGCCCCTCTAATAAGGTAAATTGATTGTCCTTTGCTTTCCGGCAAGTTTCCGGAAAAGGCTGATTCCTCATCGATGAAGGGCACAAACATGGAAGCGTATGCGGTTTTACAAACCGGTGGCAAACAGTATCGCGTGACCACTGGCGACACAATAGAGATCGAACTGCTGGATGCCGAGGCCGGACAGGACGTCGATCTGGACACGGTCATGGCTGTGTCTGACGGCAAGGAGCTGAAAATCGGCATGCCTTACGTCCAGGGCGCCAAGGTCACCCTGACGGTGATCGGACACAAGCGCGGCAAGAAGCTGATCAATTTCAAGAAAAAACGGCGGAAGGGTTATTCGCGCCGGATCGGACACCGTCAGGAGCTGACAGTGGCCACAGTCAAGGCTATCGCCTGAACGAAGGAGAGTGACTTATGGCAGGTGCGGCATCAGCAAGAAACGGGCGCGACAGCAAATCCAAGCGCCTCGGCGGGAAACTTTTTGACGGGCAGGTTGTCCGTGCCGGTTCTATCATCGTGCGCCAGCGCGGAACCAAGTTCCATCCGGGAACCAATGTCGGCTGCGGACGCGACTACACGCTCTTCGCTTTGGCGGACGGCTCCGTAAAGTTCCAAAAAGGCGGCAAGGTGGTAAGCGTGCTCCCCGTGGCCGCGGCCGAGTGACCCGGTCCGTGCCGCGCGCCGGATCTTTTGTGAAGACCAGAACTTTTGTAGACCACGTATCGGTACACGTCCGCGCCGGCAAAGGCGGGGACGGCATCTGCAGTTTCCGGCGCGAGGCCTGTGTGCCGGAAGGCGGGCCCGACGGCGGCGACGGCGGGCGCGGCGGCAATGTGGTGTTCCGGGGCAGCCGCGACACGGACTCCCTGATCGCCCTTTTTTTCGCCCCCCGTCTGTTTGCAGAGGACGGCGTGGACGGCCGCGGCCAGCAAATGTACGGTCGCCGCGGCAAGGACATCGTGGTGGTTGTGCCCTGCGGCACCGAGGTGTTCGACGCCGAGACCGGCCGCCAGATTGCCGACATTGTTGACCACGGCCAAGAGGCCGTCATCGCCGCCGGAGGCAAAGGCGGCTTGGGCAATGTGCATTTCAAGACCTCCACCCATCAGGTCCCGACCGAGCACACGCCCGGCGAACCGGGCGAAGAGTTCCGCCTGCGGCTGGAACTCAAGACCATCGCCGACGCGGGACTTCTGGGGTTTCCCAACGCCGGCAAATCCTCGCTGCTGGCCTGCGTCAGCGCGGCCCGGCCCAAAATCGCCAGCTACCCCTTCACAACCCTGCACCCCATCGTGGGCACGATCCAGTACCCTGATTTCGCGCAATTGCGGGTGGCGGACGTGCCCGGCATCATCGAGGGCGCGTCCAGCGGGGTCGGCCTCGGCACGGCTTTCCTCAAGCATGTCGCACGCTCCAAGCTGCTGGTCTACATGATCGACATGGCCGGCACCGACAACCGCGAGCCGTGGCAGGACTACATCAAGCTGCGCCGCGAGGTGGAGCGGCACGACCCCGCGCTGCTGGAGCGCCCTTCGCTGGTGCTGGCCAACAAGATGGACGAGGAGACCGCCCCGGAGAACCTGAAGCGTTTTGTGAAAGAGTGCGGCCTGAAACCTCTGGAAATCTCCGCGCTGGACCCAGACCATCCCGGGGTGGCGGAGTTCAAGCGCCGCCTGCGCGAGATACTGCGCCCCCTGCCAAAAGGCTCTTGGGGAAGACAACGCCCGAAACATAGCGCCAAAGCCGAGCCCGCCGCCGGCGCAGACGGCGAGATCATACCTGAGGCCGCGCTGAAGGCCGCGCCGTTCCTGGACCTGGGACGTAAAAAAACGCATCCCGCTTGCCGCTAACCCATCACCGGCTGCGCCAGCAAGGCATCCGTCTGCTCATCCGTCCCGACGGTTATCCGCAAATATTCTCCGGTCACATCGCCGGGGAAATAACGCACATAGATTTTCGCAGCTTTCAACGCATCGAACACCCGCGCGGCGTCTCCGTCCGGCGGACGCGCGAAGAGGAAGTTGGTCTGCGAATCGCAGACCCGCCAGCCGCGCCGCCGCAGCGCCGCCGCCAGCCGCGCGCGCGTCGCTTTTATCCGGCGCGCGTTCGCGCTCATGTGCGGGATGTCGTCCAGCGCCGCCATCCCGACCGACTGCGCGAGCATGTCCATGTTGTAGGAGTCTTTGATCTTGTACAGCGCGCCGATCAGGTTGTCCGGCCCCACCACATAGCCGAAACGCAGACCGGCCAAAGAGAACGCCTTTGAAAGGGTGCGCATGACCAGCGTGTTGGAGTTGCCCTCACGCAACGCCAGAGCCATGCAGTCGCTGTCCGCGAAATCCACATAGGCCTCGTCTATCAGCGCCACGCCGTTGAAGTTCTCGCAGAAACTGGCCACAGCAGCGTGGTCGAACATCATGCTGGTGGGCGCGTTGGGGTTGGTCATGAAAAAGACCGAAGCCGCGTAATCATCCGGCATGCGCCACGTGAAATCATTGTTGATGCGCACCGGGCGCTTTTCCGCTCCGCAAATATCCGCTAGAACCGGATACAATGAGTATGACGGCACGAAATAGCCGACACTGCCGTCGTTCTCAACAAAAGCCCGGGTGCAAAGCGACAATATCTCGTCGGAGCCGTTGCCGATGAAAATCTGCGCGGCCGAGCAGCCGTGCATATCAGCTATCCGTTGCCGCAAGGCCGAGAAAGCCGGATCGGGATAAAGCCGCAGCCGAGCGCAGTCAAAAGCCTGTAGCGCTGCCGCCACCTTGGGGCTCGGCGGATATGGGTTCTCGTTGGTGTTGAGTTTGATCACGCCTGAGATCTTAGGCTGCTCGCCGGGCGTGTAGGCTTTTAAAGCCTGAACATTTTTGCGGATATACATGAATACGGCCACACATTGACTGGTTCAGATGAGAAATGCCGGTTACTTTACCATATTCCGCCGCGTCACGCCAACAGGTGCGATTCATACCAGTTGAATCCGCGCCCGAGTTAGGAGTTATAAGTTAAGAGTTAAGAGTCTCAAAACCTTGCAGAAGAACAGGTTATACGATCCAATTAAAACCTAAGCCCCTATGCACCAAAACCCCTTAATCTCGGCATACCTATGGGCTGCTAGTGAATTCGCTTTGTTGTCGCGCATAAGTTCGCGTTCAACTCTTCACTCTTCACTCTTAACTCTTAGCTCTTCACTCTTCACTCTTCACTCTTAACTCTTAACTCTTCACTCTTCACTCTTAACTCTTAGCTCTTCACTCTTAACTCTTAGCTCTTCACTCTTCACTCTTAACTCTTAACTCTTCACTCTTCACTCTTAACTCTTCACTGGTGC
>JAQWAM010000307.1 GCA_028707675.1 Kiritimatiellia bacterium
GCCAAGACAGGACCGAAAGGCACACCACCCTTGAGCAGCCCCGACAGGATAGGGACCGTCGAGCAGGAGCAGAACGGCGTGACGGAGCCCAGCAACGCGCCCAGGAAGTACTGCATTCCGAGCATCCTCCCGGTTAGTAACCGCTTGATACGCGCGGGGGGCAGATACTCCAGCAGAAGTCCGATGATGAAAGCTACCGCAACGAAAATGCCGATCAATTCCCCCGCGATGATCAGGAAGAACTTGCCCGCCGTAACGAAATTGTTGATCTCAAACATGTTAACACCTTTGGTTGCCGATTTTCTCCTGTTTAAGTGGCAACAGGAAACCAACTCTTGGTATTATTGGCAATTTTGACAAGCGAAAGCATGACAGGAACTTCGACCAGCACGCCTACTATCATGCACAGCGAGACCCAAACAGTCAGATACTTGTCAAAAAAACTCATATTCAGCGGTTTGCTATTCGTCACTGGAGTATCCTCTTCTTCCAACATTCCAACATTTCATCATTACAGTATTCCCCCATTCCCCCTCCCGTTTATTCCCCTTCCCCCGGGCGGCGGATTGGCGACGCGAACAAAAGCGCCAGGATCGCGAAAGCGGCCGAAAGCACAAGCCCGGCGTCGAACCCCGTGTAGGCCAGACGCGTCGCCGCCGCCAGAAAACCGTCCGGCTTCATCAGCATCAGCCCGCCGCATAAGCATGTCGCCGCCAATGCGCTCCAGCCCGCCGCGCGCAGTATCCTCTGCGCCGTGCCGCCTCCGGACAACCGCACCACTGCGGCGAACGCCGCCAGCAGAATGCCGATGGCTACCCAGAAATGGTTCGCGTCCAGCGTGAAGCGCCGCGCCAGCATGTATTCGCCCATCCCCGGATCGCGCGACACCACTAGGCCCGCCGCCGCTAGGCCAACCAAACCTGCCCAGAGACAAACCGACGAGAACTGTTTAGGCAGCAAATCATGGTGCACTGCCGCATCGCGCAGACAGACCAGCGCCCACAGCCCGGCCAGCAGACCCGCCAGCGCGTAGAGCACCGGTTTCAACCGCTGCTCGCGAAACGCGCCGATGCGTACTGCTGACTCGGAAACGCCGAGCAGTTCACGGTTCGGCATCCAGCGCGGCAGACTGTCCTCGGTCGCGAAAACCGTCCTCAATACAGGCCGGTCGAAAAACGGCGACGGCGATGCGTGGCAGTCCGTGCAACCGCCCGTTCCCAGCGCCGCCCGCGCCGGAGCCACGTCGTGCGAGTATTTGTGCACGGATGCGTAGGGAGTGGCCTCGTACGATTCGCGCGGGAGTGCGCGGCTTTCGGTTGACGAATAATAGGCTCGGTCATCGCAGACCCACACCAGGCGCCGCCCTAACATCAGAAATCCTGTTTTGGCAAGATATTCGCGCGTGGCGGCGAGAACCGCGTCGATTTCTTCCGGACGGTTGATTTCCAACGCCCCGTCGCCGTCATCGTCGCGTATTGCTGCAAGCTGGGTAAAATTCGTTCCGCCGCTCTCGTTGTGCTGCCGCCACATCGCGTAATAGTCGCGCATGAACAGCATGTTGAGTCCGGGTTTGCCCTCTTCCTCATATCCGACCCACATGCTGTGCACGCGGTTGCCGGGATAGATCAGGCCTTTGTACACAAAGAGCGTCGGCAGGAAGAAGTCGGTCGGCTGATCCGCATAGCCGAAGGTGTTCAGTTCCCCGTAGTGGTTCCAAGCCTGACGGTTATGGTCGTAGAACGTCCAGATGTGCTTGCCCGGCGGCGTGATGTAGGGGGCCGGATTAAAGACGTCACTCGCCTGAACCGAGGCGCTCATAACGGCCCGGTTGGGAATGTGACAGGCCTGGCACGACAGTTTTTCCATATGCAGCGGCGGCAGCCAGGCGTGCGAGGCGCGCGGCGCGTTGCGCCAGCCGTCGATATGGCAGTCGCGGCATGAGCGCATCGTGCCGTCGAGATCGTTGCGCACCCAGCCTGCGGGATCGTCGCCTTTGCCGATCTGATGCACTTCGCGGCCGCGCACGCGGGCGTCCGCCGCGCGGCTGCCGGCCGGATGGCAGTCCACGCAGCGCAAGCCGGCCGCCATGTGCACGTCCGTGCGCGGCGAGAAGGATGCCCCGCGCTTTTTCCATCCCGGTTTCGCGTGGCACGTCAGGCACGTCTCGTTGCGCGGGTGCGGAACGCTCTTCACAAGCACACGGCCTTGCGCATCGAACCTGGAAAGATCGTAGGCGACCCGCGGCTGCTCGTTGCTGATCACACCGCCCGTGACCTTTCCGAAACCGGCGGCAGCCGTGGCCGCCCACTTGAAATTCAGTTTTTTAAGATGCGCGTTTCTGATTTTGAAATCGTAATCCGGCAGGTGACACATCAGACAGTCCGCCTCAATCACCCCGCTTCGTGCCCACCGCGCCTTGTGGTAATCGCCGTCAAACCGGTTGTCGCCGCTGTCCGTGAACCCGCTCGCCGGATCGCGCATCCAGCGGTCGTACCGCTTGCCCTCTCGATCCGTTTCCAGCGGTCCGCCGCCCGGATGGCATGTGCCGCAACTGGCCGAGATAAACTCGAAACTGGTCATGTCAATCACGCGGGCCGAAGCGTTTGTTTTTGCCGCGAGCTGGCGGTAGAGCGGCGCGGGCGAACACCAGTTTCCTCCGTAGTTACCCGGCGCCGTCACCCAGGCGTAACGTTCAGCCATCGCGTCCGGCACAGTTTCGCCCTTGCCCTGCGTGAAGTGGAAACCTTGCGTGATCTTCTCGTAATCGTGACAAGCCCCACACGTCTTCCGGGGCGAATACGGCACGTCCGCGTTCACACCATGCACCGGATCGATAACGCCGCCGTCCTCGTCGAGCAGTTTGAAAGGCGGGCACACACCGGCCGCCCGCTTGGGGTAATCCGCGTCTTCACCGCCGGGCAGCAGAGGATAAGTTTTAGCGGATCCGAACCTCATCAGGCCTGCCGACCCCAAGACGGCCACGCCGATAATCACCGCCACAAACGCAAATGCCCACGACTCTCCCGTTATCGTCTTCCTGCTCAAGCAACACCTCTTTACTATTGCCAGGCGCCAACCCAGTCGGCGAATTCTTTTCACCGCGCCGTATAAAGCAGCCACAGACCGCCCAGCAGCACCAGCACGCCGCAGATCTTTTTCAGGATGACCGTGCCTTTGGATTTTTCGTTCCAGTTGAGGTAGCGCTGCACGGCCTCGCTGAACGTCCCCGCCAGCACGATCACCCCGCAGTGCCCCGCGCCGTAGAGCGCCAGCAGCAGGATGCCGTAGGCCAGATTTGTCGAGGCCAGCCGGAAGGTCACACCCAGCATCGGTGCCATGTAGGCGAAGGTGCAAGGCCCCAGCGCCACGCCGAAGACCAGCCCCAGCAGAAACGCCGCCAGCATTCCCTTGCTCTTGATCCCCGGTTGCGCCGCGTTCGGCAACGGCAGCTTGATGATTTCCAGCAGATACAGGCCAACCGCGAAAAAGATCACTGCCACCGCGTAGTTGCCCCAGCGGCCCACGTCGCCCATCATCCGCCCCGCCGCAGCCGTG
>JAQWAM010000308.1 GCA_028707675.1 Kiritimatiellia bacterium
CGGACAGGTCTATGCCGAGCAAGGGGCGCTCAAGGTGGCGTGGGACACGCGCTCGGCGAGGAAGACGGCGGATGGCTCACCGCGCTTCACGCGGCTTACGACCGGCAGGGCCACGCACAGGGCGAAACGGGTCTATGGCGGCACGGGCGCCGTGTGGGAGGACTTGGACCGGCTCAAGCTCCTGCAGAGCGGCTTCGCGCTGTCGACGCGTCATGTCGGATTTGAGTTTACGAACGGACTGGCGCTCGTGGAGGCGACGGATGTCCCGTGCGATTATCTCGAGGTCGACACGTCCAACCGCATCGCGCGGCTTGTGACGCACAACGATGCGGTATTCGCCTTCGTGCCATCGAGCCGCGGCGCCTTTGACGCGGCGCGGCGCTTCGCGAAGGTGAGCGGCTACAAGACCTCTCCCGGTTTCAAGGCGATGCTCGGCAAGACGTGCATCGACGACTGGAGTCGCGAATACCTTAACCAAGCCGCGGCGCTGCGGATGTCGAAGAAGTACGGACTCGACCATGTCCTCTATCTGCAGCACAACTGGCAGCGTTGGGGCTATGACGCGCGGCTTCCCGAGGTGTATCCGCCGAAGGGCGACATCGCGGCGTTCGACGAGATGGCGAGAACCGCGAACGGGCTCGGCTACCGGTTCGGCATTCACGACAACTACGTCGACTACTATCCGGACGCCGCGGGCTTCTCGTACGATCTCATCTGCTTCAAAGAAGACGGGACTCCGCTGGAGGCGTGGTACAATCCCGGCCCGCGTTCGCTGAGCTACCGGTGGCTCGCGCACGCTATCCATCCGACGCTCAAGCGGAATCAGGAACTCCTGAAGAAACATCATCCGACGGCGCTCTTTTTGGACGTGTTCACGGCGTCGAACCTGAAGGACTACTATGACCGCAACGGCGTCTTCTATCCGAAGTCGCGGAACGTCGTCGAATGGCGCAAGGCTTGGAACGAAAGCCGCGAGGCGTACGGCGTTACCGACGCGATTATGGTGAGCGAGGCGGGGAGTGATTCGCAGATCGGGGCGATCGACGCCGGACAGTGCGACCACTTCACGCCGGATTATCTCGCCGAAAAGAGCGTCTTTTCAGAAGGCGAGCGCGTACCTTGGCACGATACGGTGAGCCACGGCAAGATGCATCTCTTCGGCGGCGGACTCGGGTTCCGCTACTCGCGGGCCAAGCCGGCGGATCAGACGGGAGACAACGGGCTCCACGGCTACGGGACGGACGACTATTTCTGCACGACGTTGATCGGCGGTCGCACGCCGATGGCGCCGTCGTTCAGTCGCCTCACGGTCAACACCTACTGGATGCTCAACGGCATCTGCGCGGAACTGGCGGGGAGCGACTTTCTGGACTTCGAGTTTGCTGACGGACTTCATCGTCAGCATGCGTCGTTCGGCGGCGGAGAGGTGTGGATCAACCGCGATACGAAGCGCGGCCTATGGAAGCTCGGCGGTAAGCTTTTGCCCGTCTACGGTTTCTATGCGAAAACGAGGGGCGGGAAAGAGGCGGGCGTCGTCTCGCTCGACGGTCAGCGCGCGGGCTTTGCCAGGAAGCCGGGGCTTTTCTACGTTGACGCGCGTCCGCTCGCGGGCAAGGGCGAGGTCTCGGGGATTTCCTCGCGGGCGCTCTCGGCGGACTGCTCGAAGCCAGACACGGTCGCCGTGAAGACCCAATGGGATCTCTCCGGGCCAATCGCGCCGCAGTTCGTGCCGTTCACCCATGTGGTGCCGCTCGGCGGCACTGACATCAGAATGCACGGGCACGGCGTGAAGTGGACGCCGGATGAGAAGGCGACGGTCGGGCGCTACGAGAAGGATGTCGTGGTGACGGTGTCGAAGGACGTGCCGGACGGGGAGTATGCGATCCTGTACGGCATGTTCGACCCGCAGGGCCCGCGGCTTTCGATCCGCGGCATGTGCGACGACGAGCGGCGGGTCTACGGCGGCGTCATTACCGTAAGTCATGCCGCGGACGGCAGGCGCGAGCTCGCCTGGCGGGCGGGCGGGGTGACGGGGCGCGACCGCGATCTGGAGTTTAACGTCGAGCGGAAGATGCTCGATTTCGGCGGCATCCGCACCGATGGCGCGTTCAGGTTCAAGCATCCGGAAATGGTGCTGACGCCGCTGCCGGCGTCGGGTCCGCTCCGTGCGGAGATAGACCTTTCGAAGTTCGGGGCGGCGGGGCGTCGGCTGGCTGCGGTGGAGGCGGTCGAGCCGATGAAGTACGCCGACGTGCCGGTCTGGAGGCAGGAGGGCGAGCGGGTCATGCTGGAGCTTGACTGCGCGGCATTTGCGTATCAGTTGCAATTTGCTGAATAAGCAAGGTCACTAGTGTGCAGTCATTTAAATGGCTTTACAATATAACCCAGCTATGCAATCATCGTACGCATGGGAAGACCTGTAATGAAAATCATACTGGAAGACGCGATCCGCGCCGAATTGATCCGTCGCGAGCGCGCAAGCAGCACATCGAAGCGCGACAGCGTGCGGGCTGCGATTGTGTTGCGTAAGGCTGACGGGATGCGGCAAGCGGACATCGCCGCGGAGCTGAATGTCAGCAGGGTGGCGATTACGAAGTGGACGAACCGGTTCGCGCGACACGGCCTGGCAGGCTTGCGCGATCAAGCGGGCCGGGGGCGCAAGCCCTCGCTTCCGGTGGAGAAGGTGGAGGCGGTGATTACGCGGGTTGCGCAACCCCCTCCGGGCCGAGTCCGCTGGTCCGTGCGCTCGATGGCGCGTGCGGTGGGCGTGTCGCGCCACGCCGTGCACGAGATCTGGCGGCGCAACGAGCTGAAGCCGCATCTGGTCAAGACCTTCAAGCTGTCGAAAGACCCGCAGTTTGAGGCCAAGTTCTGGGATGTCATCGGCCTGTATCTGGATCCGCCGGAACACGCGCTGGTCCTGTGCTGCGACGAGAAGAGCCAATGCCAGGCGCTGGAGCGTTCGCAACCCGGTCTGCCTTTGGGTGTCGGCCACATCCGCACACAGACCCACGATTACATCCGGCACGGCACCCTCACGTTGTTCGCGGCCCTCAACTATCTGGACGGGAAAATCATCTCCCGCACGGAAGAGCAGCACACGCACGTTCATTGGCTGCGGTTCCTCAAGCAGATCGACCGCCAAACGCCGGCGGGGCTCGAACTTCACCTGGTCGCGGACAACTACGGAACCCACAAACACGAGCGGGTCCGCGCCTGTCTGGCGAAGCACCCCCGGTTTCACATGCATTTCACGCCGACCGGAAGCTCCTGGCTGAACCTGGTCGAACGCTTCTTCCGCGATCTTTCGCAGGATGCTATCCGCGACGGAAGCTTCGCGCATGTCCGTGAACTCGCTGCGGCCATCGAAACCTATTTGGCGGAGCATAATCTTGCGCCGCGCCCCTACAGGTGGCACAAGGAAGGCCGCGTCATCCTTGAACGAATCCGACGCGCCAAGGAGGCCGCAGCGAAAGCTGGAGTTGTGTAAGTGCATTTAAGGGACAGCACACTAGCATACCTCGCACTGGCGTCTGTCGCAACCCCGGCACGACG
>JAQWAM010000309.1 GCA_028707675.1 Kiritimatiellia bacterium
ATCTCTGGGGCGCGCTGATGGCGGTCGGCGACGAGTGGCACGGGGTGGAGCCGCGCGACATAACCGTGATGGACCGCATCGGCGGCGGCGACGGTTTCGTAGGCGGCATGCTGTATGCTATCCTCAAAGAATGGGAACCGGCTAAGTGGATACAGTTCGGTTGGGCCAGCGGCGCGCTGGCTGCGACGATGCTGGCGGACTATGCTCTGCCGGCGGACGAAGATCAGGTCTGGAGCGTCTGGAAAGGCAACGCCCGCGTGCAGCGTTGAAGTCGTGTCACGGCAGCGCGCCGCACAAGGTTTCGCCTTCGGCGCGGTCAGGAACGAAGGCCACAAGTTTCCGCAGGTGATCACGCGGCACGCGGCGGATGGCGCAGGGCAGATATTCGCCGCTCCATCCGTGCGCGAGGCCGCGCTTGTCGAATCTTTCCACCAGCGCCTCGGTCGGGCGATCCACCCGCCTGAACGCGTCTTTGCGTTTGAGGTTCGCGCCCAGCGCGATGAGATCTCTCGCGCGTTCGCGGCGTTCAGCGACAGCTACAGAGCCATCGAACTTTGCAGCCGGCGTACCGGGCCTCTCGCTGTACGGAAAGACGTGCAGGTTGTTGAACGGAAACGCATTCAAGAAGTCACGCGTCTTACGGAAGGCCTCGCCGGTCTCTCCCGGAAAACCGGTGATGATGTCAGTGCCGAGCCCCACGTCAGGCAGCAGCCTGATAATTTCGCTGATAGCCTGTGCCATCGCGCCGGAGGTGTAACGGCGGCCCATCCGGCCCAACACGGTGTCATCCGCGCTCTGAATCGGCAGGTGCAGGAAATGGCAGATGTTGTCGGTACGCGCCATCAGGCGGGCCAATTCCAGCTCAACCGTGCCGGGCTCGACCGATCCGATCCGGAGGCGCCCCAAGCCCGGCAGGGTCGCCAGCGCCGACAACAGGTCTGGCAGTTCCAGGCCGGAGTGCCGGTAGCAGGCAAGGTTGCAGCCGGTGACCACAATTTCCTGAAACCCCGCGTCAATCAGTGCGCGGGCTTTTTCCAGACAATCTTCCGGCGGAAGCGAGCGCGGTCTGCCGCGCGTGTGCGGCACGATGCAATAAGAGCAAAAAAAGTCGCATCCGTCCTGAACTTTGAGCAGTGCGCGCGAGACACCGTCGGAGGGCGCCGCTGTCGCTTGGGGCGCGACCTTGACGGCGGCGCCGGCGTGGCGCAGGATCAGGGTCACGGCCTCGTCCTTCTGCGCCTGCGGGACGATCAGGTCCGCGCCCGCCGCCCGCAGGGACTCGCTGGATATCAGTGCGGTCGCGCAACCGGACACGGCCAGCAAAGCCCCCGGCGTTTTCTTGCGTTGGGAGCGGATCAGCCGCATGCACTCTTTTTCAGCGGAGGCTGTTACCACGCACGTGTGGAAGAGCGCGATATCGCAGGCGGCGCCCAAAGGCACTACTTCACAGCCCGCCGCCGTGAATTCCGCCTCGAACCGGTTTGATTCCGCTCGGTTCAGCCGACAGCCCGATGTTTTGACCGAAACTCTCATGCTCGGTATTTGGCAAGAAGGTCGTGGACCTGTATTTTGCGCGATACGGGAATGACCCATTGCTCGTAAATATCCTTGATCTTGCCGGACAGCTCGCTGGTGGCATGGCTTTCGCGGGACATCTCCAGAATACGGGCGATAACCTCATTCTCGACGGTGTGGTTGGTGATTGCGCTTTCCAGCAGCACCGGGTCGTGTCGGGCTAGCGGCGCGCGCAGCGCTTCAGGCATCTCTTCAATCTTCAGGGATGCGACATGCACCGAAAGGTTTAGCCGCTGCACCAGTGCGTTCATGCAGTTGGCGTCAGCGGTGATGCACTTGCGGCAATCCTCGTCATCGCCCGGAGCGCACAAAGCCGGCAACATGACTGTGACGTATAGCGGCCTGACGATCTGGACGCGGCCTGCGATGGTGGATGTGCTGCCGAAGAGGTTGGCGGTCTCGGCGGCTGAAAGCGCCGCCCGCAGCTCGTTGTACAATCCGCGGTTGCAACGGAAGGCTGCCCGGCGGCAAAAAGATTTCACCAATGTCTCGTCAAGCGAGGCGATGATGTTGCGCAACTGTGCCAGTCTGTTCATGTGTTCTAAAGCATAATTCAAGTGCGCATGGCAGTAAACAACAAATCGTCGCAAGTGTCAGGTTGTCAAAACAGGCTGGTTTGCGGGGCGATGTAATGGTAAATTTAAAGACACGGATATATTTTGCGGGGATGGAATCGCGTCATGAACTTCGCTGACATTGAAAAAGTTGAAGAAGTAGAGGAAATGGAACGGAATCCCGGGTGTCTGACGGGGTTGCTGCGGAGCGTTTTGGTTCTGGCCGTCGTTTCGGCGCTGGTGTTCGCGCTGCTGCCTGCGTTGTTGTCGACTGAGCCCGCGCGGCGTATGGCGCTGGATGCGATAAATCGCCGTATCGCCCCGGCTAAGGTGGACGCGGGAGGCTGGACGCTGGGATGGTTCGGCAAAGTCAGTGTGCGGAAGCCGTTTTTCGAGAGCCCGTCGCAAGGAATCCTGTTCAACGGCGATGAGATCAGGTTCGACCGCGGTATGCTGCGGCTGCTGCCGGTCGGCAAGCTTGATCTGGGCACGGTGACGCTGGTCAAACCCGATGTGTCCTTGTCGCTGGTGCCGCCGCCCGCAGAGGAAGGCGCCGCACGTGACGGGCGCGCTGAAAGTCAGGGCTTCTTCTTCCTGCCTGTGGTTGACGCGGGCTTGGGAGTGGCGGTTGAGGATGGGCGGCTGGAAGTTCGCGGTTGCGGCGTCGAGCCGTTTGTGGCGAGCCGGGTGAACGGCCGGGCGCGCATGGATTCATACCGCAAGCCGGCCGCTGTGGAATTGAGCATGATTGTCGGAGGCGGCACGGTTACGCTGCAAGGGCGTTTGCAGAGCATCAGGGATTTTATCAAAGAGCGTTCCGATCAAACGGAGAGCGAGAAGATCTCGCTCAAACTGGTGAATGTCGACGTCACCGCACTGCGGCCGCTGTTGCTGCGCGCCACCGGCAAAGAGTGGCTCGGCGGCGGTAAGGCGGACGGAGTTGTGACTGTAGCGCAATCGGGCAAAGATCAGTTCGCGGTGGAGTGCGGTATGCTGGTCAACGATTTTTCCCTGAAGAACGGAGAACGGGTGCGTTCGCCCGCGGGCGATCTGGCGCTGATGGCGGATCTGCGGTACACGCCGGACGGCATCGAGATAAGCAAGTTCGATTTGGCGTCGCCGTGGTTGAGAGCGGAAGCCCAAGGCACACTTCGCGGGCTGGGGACAGGCGGCGCGGTGACCGGCGCCGTCAAAGCCGAGGCCGCCGCGCGGCTGCCTTTGATCGCCCGTGATTTTTCCGCGGCGCTGGGCTTGTCGCCGACATTCACTATAAACAAAGGCGATCTGAATATCGCTTTCACTGTCGAAGGCGGAGCTGACGCCCTGCTGATCGACGCGCAGGCGGAGACCGCGGGGCTGTTGATGAAATCCGGCGGAGCGGCCTTGACGCTCAAACCGGAACCGTCGCTGCTGTTCAAAGCGCGC
>JAQWAM010000310.1 GCA_028707675.1 Kiritimatiellia bacterium
GCCGATATCGTCCGACCCGTCTGACCCGTCCGACCCGTCCGACAAAACAAAGGAGACCCCATGACACGCACCCTGACCGCCCTGTTCGCCCTGACTGCCGGTTTAGCGCTGGCGCAAGACGCCCCCCCTGTCGATGAGATCGTAGCCAAGGCCAACCGCGCCTCCATGTATCAGGGACGCGACGGTAAGGCCAAGGTCTCGATGCTCATAACGGACGCGCAGGGGCGCCGGCGCACACGCGAGTTCACGATCCTGCGGCTGGACCTCGAACCCGAAGGGGACACCTCCGACACCTTCACCGGCGACCAGAAAATGTACGTCTACTTCGACCGGCCCGCCGACGTTCACAAGACCGCCTATCTGGTCCACAAGCATGTGGGCAAAGACGACGACCGCTGGCTCTACCTGCCCGGTCTCAACCTGGTCAAGCGCATCGCGGCCTCTGACAAGCGCACCAGCTTCGTCGGGTCCGACTTTTTCTACGAGGACGTCTCGGGACGCAACCCCGCCGACGACAACCACGAGCTGGCCGAGACCACCGACACCTACTACGTGCTGAAGAACACGCCCAAAGATCCCGGTAGCGTTGAGTTCGCCTCCTACAAGGTGTGGGTACACAAGACTAGCTTCATCCCGGTCAAAGCCGAGTACTACGACGCGGCGGGCCAGAAGACGCGCGAGGGCCAAGCGCTCGAGGTACAGCAGATACAGGGCTATCCGACTGTTACAAAATCCTCGATGAAAGACCTGCGATCCGGCAGCGCCACCACTATTTCCTACACCAAAGTCGAGTACAACGTCGGAATCGAAGAGAACATCTTCACCGAACGCTACCTGCGCAACCCGCCCCGCGCGAAACTGCGGTGACGGTCAGAATTTATTAACATGAAACGCTGGAACCCCGCCAAACATCCGGGGCACGCCGCCGCCGCGCTGCTCGTCGGCAGCGTCTACTGCGGCGCGGAAAAGATCTGCTGATCGCGCCGCCCAACCCGTTGGACGCGGGGGTTAGGGCATGTGGGCGCGCCCGCATAGGATTATGGCCGTAGCGCCGTCAGCGGCAGGACATAGACGCCATCGGGGCGGCGATGTGCGATGCCGTGTTTTCCGACGACCACGGCAAGCGACTTGGGCGGATTGCGCGCGAACTTCGCGGAAACCCGAACGAGTTCCGCCGCGGCATCGTCGATGTCCGCCGGATTGTACTTCACCTCGAAGGCACTCCACGAGGCGTCCGGGAACTGGATCACGGCATCGAATTCGTCGTTGTCGTAATCCTGATAGTGGTACAGCTTAGCACCCAGCGACTCGGCGTAGACCTCAAGATCGCGCACGGCCAGCGACTCGAAGAGGAATCCGAAAGTCCGCAGATCCCGCAGCAGCATCGGCGGGGTCGCCCCGAGAAGCGCGGCAGCTATGGACGGATCGCAGAATCGGCGCTTCGACTGTTGCTTTATGCGCACAGGCGAACGAAGGAACGGCGAGAACGGTTCCGTGTCGTGCGTCAGGAAGAGCCTCTTGAACGCGCCGAGATAGGCCGACACCGTGTTGATGCCAAGGGACGCGTCATCGAACTCCGTGATGTCATCCTTGATTGTCGCCGTCGAAACGGTTGTCGATTCATTGCGGGCAAGGGATCTCAGACATTTGCGCACCTTGACGGGATCCCGTTCGATCTCATCAAGCCTGTTGATGTCAGTATTGACGATATTCTCGACATACTCTCTCGGAATGATCATCGCCTGATCTTCGGTCTTCCCGAGCGACCCCGGCCAACCGCCTCGGATAACAAGTGAAACCAAACGGTCGATTGTCGGGCTTCCCGTGTTCTGAACACCGATGTCCCGTCCGCTACAGACGTCCGCCAGGGAAACGGCACCAGCCGAATCTCCGCTCTCAAACAAAGACATCGGATGCATCGGGATCCCTGCGATCCGTCCCGTTCCAGAATGCATGATGCCCTTGTTGACCGGCGTCGATGAGCCAGTCAAGAGGAACCGGCCTGTTTCCGTGCCCTTGTCTACGGAAAAACGGACTGCATCCCAGATGGCCGGAACCTCCTGCCATTCGTCAATTAAATGCGGCACTTCCCCCTCAAGCGCCTTGTTCACATCAAGTTTTGCGAGTTCGCGGTTAGCGAAGTTGTCCGCTGGGTCGGCAAGCAAATAGGCGCTTTTAGCATGAATGGTACTCGTCCAAGTCTTCCCGCAACATTTCGGCCCTTCGACACAAACGGCCCCGAAAGTTGAGAGATAAAAATCAAGGCGCTTGTCTATCAATCTTGGTCTATATTGAGGTATGTCCACATTTCCTCCAAGTGCAATAAATATAGTATATTCTTCATCGTTCCGTCAACACAGTGAGCCTTTTAGCGTTCTCACAGCGAGATATTTACCAGATCAGCAGTGATATATTTTGGCTTTTCACAGTGAGACTTTTCCGTCCGCCTTAAAAAACCCTCAGAACGCGGCGGTCAGGCGCAGGCCGCCGATGAGCTGTGTGCTGTTGTGGGATTCGCCGTCGATCGAGCGGCGGCAGGCCGCGTCTCGCAAACGGCCGTGCAACTGCTCATACACCGCCGCATACGGCGATAAGACAAGCTGATCGGTGATCTGCCATTCCAGCGAGGCGGAAATATGCGCGTCTTTGACCGCGTACGCGTCGAACCCGGCGTCATACCGGTTGCGCTTGGGGTTGCCGAAACCGACGCCGCCGCACAGGGTCAGCGACAGCGGGTCGGTCTCGCGACCTCCCGCAGCCTGGATCAGCGTGAAGGCGTGCTGGACACCCGCATTCAGATAAACGGCACCGCACTCGTTGTCGATGTCGAACTCCGCCGACATCCAGGGCGCGACCGGGAGATCCGGCAGGGTCATGCCGGCATTGATGAACTGCGTGTCCGGATTCTCCTCGCCGCGTGATTTGCGCACCTGCGGATGGTACTCGTAGATGTAATTCAGAAAGACTTCGACAGAAGTCGGCAGGCGGCGCCACTCGTCTGGCGTGAAGGTGTGCGCGTAGCCGGGACCGAAGGCGATCTCCTGATATTTCCCCTGCCTATTGCCGTAACCGCAATTCTTGCGGCCCCACTTGGTGGTGTCGAAAATGACCGCGGTCTCAAAGGTGAAACCGTGCCATTCGGCCACGCCTTCCAAGGTAACGATCGGGTCGCGGTTGTCAATCAGTCCGTAGGTCAGTTGGCGGGTGCAGTAATCCGCCGTAAGCTCTATCGCCAGGTCATTTCGCGGTTTCTCCGCAACGCCGCCCATCGCAGCCGGCCCGTGTTTGACGGCCGATTCCGCCATGACGGGCAGTTCATC
The DNA here is from genome assembly GCA_028707675.1 of Kiritimatiellia bacterium. GTDB lineage: Bacteria > Verrucomicrobiota > Kiritimatiellia > RFP12 > UBA1067 > JAQVQN01. Next base: position 3,321 of record JAQWAM010000310.1, read on the forward strand.
AAACACCAAGCAAAAAGCGGAAGCGACAACCGTCGCGCTCAAAACCCTATGTTTCATCATTTACTGTTCCTGATAACGTTTCTTGTCTATAACTTGGCCATTTTGTCACACTAAAGGTAGGGCGGTTTCCCCGAAACCGCCGCGGACGCCTCGGGGATGTGTCCCTACCTCACACACCCACACACTCACACACCGAAGTTACCCTCTCGTTTTTGCCCGGAACC
>JAQWAM010000311.1 GCA_028707675.1 Kiritimatiellia bacterium
CGCGCGCGCGGTGCCGTAATTGCCATTGACCCGTTTATGCGGCCCGAAAAAAAAGACCTCGCCGCGCCCAAGCGCGGTCTCGTACCCGTTTCGCAATTTTTCCAGTCCTTCAATTACAACCGCTTTATCGCGCTTGGCTTGCGCTGGTCCGCGCTCTTCCGGCTTCGCCGACGGGACCGCTTCCGGGTTTACGGCCGGCGCCCCCAGATCTCCGAAAAGATCGTCTATATCCGCCGCCGCCCCGGCCGGCACAACATCGCGCGCCGCGGCAGCGGGCGGCACCACTTCGAAATCCCCGTCCGCATCCACCGCCTTGGGAGCGCCGCCTTCTGGTGCCGCGCCATGCTGCCACGGCACAGGCTGATCAACCTGTACGCGGTTGATGAAAATGCCGTTGCCTTTGCGCGTGACCGTGTAAGGCGGCGGTATATAGCGCCCCGCTACGAACACGAAACCGTTGATCTGCGGCGTGCCGGTGGCGCCGCCAAGCTCCGCGGCCGCCTGCTCAGTGACATCCGGCAGCCAAGCGGACCATGCCGCCAAGCCGCATACGCACAACATCACAGCTATGGTTGACCTTTTTCTCATTGGCTCAAGCCTGATAAACAAGACCATTCAAAAAAAAGCCCCGCCTTGCCGTATCGCAGTATCTCCGAGACCTCACGAATGAGGTGGGCGCCGTAGTCGCCTCACGCCGTTTCCCGCACAAGTGCAGGAGCCTTTGTTAGACGCTTTCCGACTCCCGATGCAATTTGAAGGTCAGAGAATATCTGCTTATCCGCGCACAAAGCAGGGCCCACTTCGTCTCACTGCCGGGGTGTACTCCCTGTCCCCGGACCCTTATAAAAATCAGTTGTCTGTCACTCTTCCCGCACCTCCACGCCCAGACCATCCTTCAACGCCTTAACGATCTTGACAAAAGCCGCGTTTACCTCGCCGTCAGTCAGAGTGCGTTCAGCCGACCGGAACTCAAGGGTGTAACCCAAACTGCGTTTGCCCTTGCCGATCTCTTTCGAACTGAACATATCAAAAAGCTCGATGCCGGTCAATTCCGCAGGCGCGGCTTTGCGGATAGCGGCCTCCACGTCCGCGTGCCTTACCGCCGCGCCCGCCACAAAGGCGATATCCCTGCGCACTGCCGGATACTGCGGTACCGGCCTGACCTCTCGCCGCCGCCCGAAACCAGCCAGCAACGGCGCCGTCCGCAGCTCCGCCAAAGGCATCGGTCCGCTCATGCGCCACTGGTGACGCAGCGCCGCCGACAATAGTCCCATCTCGCCGACCTTCTCGCCTCCCAGCATGATCTCCACGCACCAACCGGGCTCCATCGCAGGATGTTCGGCCGGTCGCATACTGATCGCGCCCGCACACATCGCCGCCGCCAGCTTTTCGACCGCGCCCTTGAGCCACAGCATAGCTTCTTCCCGCGTGACCGCGCGCCGCCGATCCAGCGCCGACCGACCCCAAGGGCCCATCATCCCAAGCGCGACATGCTCTTCCTCGGCGGGAACGTTGTCCGCCCCCAGAAGAAACACCCGGCCCATCTCGAACAGCGCCGCGCTCTCCACCTGACGCGATGCGTTGCGCCCCAGCGAACCCGCCAATTGCGGCATGAGCAAGTCGCGCAAAACCCCGTAGTCCGCGCTGACCGGATTGGGCAGCACGACCCGTCGCTCCCGCCCGCGTTTGTCAAACGCGTCCAAATCCTGCGCCGCGAGAAAACTGTAGTGCATCGCCTCGCTGAACCCCAGACCAAGCAAGGTCTGGCGGCAGAAAGCCTTGGCCCGGAAATCACGGTCGCTCAACGCCGACACCGCCGCGGCCTCAGGCGCGCCTTCCGGTATCGAGCCCAGCCCGTGCATGCGCGCGATCTCTTCAATCAGGTCCGCCTCCAAAGTCAAGTCCAGCCGGTACGATGGTATCCTGAACAGTGCTGATTCAGAGTCGCGAGTGATTTCTTCCAGACCCAGCGCGGCCAGTATCTCCGCCATCTCGTAATCCGGCAGGTTTACGCCGATGATCTCGCGCGCCCGGCTGAAACGCAGGCGCACCTCCCCCCGCCGGAAAGCCCGCGCGTCGACATCTATCATCCCTCTGGCCACCTTCGCCGCGCCGTGCGCGACCAGCAGCGACACCGCTCGGCGACTGGCCCAATCCGCCAGATCGGGATCGACCCCGCGCTCGAAACGGCGCGAAGACTCTGTGGACAAACCCAGCCGCGTGGCCGCGCGTTTTGTCGACGCCGGATCAAACAGCGCGCTCTCTAGCAGAACGTGCTCCGTGCCAACCGCGATCTCGCTGCCCGCGCCGCCCATGATCCCCGCCACCGCGCTCGGCTCGGCCGCGTCCGCGATCACAAGTGTCTCCGCGTCCAGAGCGCGCTCCACATCGTCAAGCGTCCTGATCTTCTCCCCCGGCCGCGCGCGCCTAACCACGACAGTCCTTTCCGCCAGCCGGCGGTAGTCGAATGCGTGCAAAGGCTGGCCGCACTCCAGCATCACGTAGTTGGTCACGTCCACAGTCAGGCTGATAGCCCGCACCCCGCACATCTCCAGCCGCCGCCGCATCCACTCCGGCGATTCGCCGTCCTTAACGCCCGTCATCACGCGAGCCGTGTAACGCGGACACTTGACCGGATCCTCGACCACCACCTTGGCGAAGGTCTCGACCGCGATATCTGTTTCCGCGAACTCAGTCGGCGGCAGGCGCAAAGGCCGCCGCAGTATCGCCGCGAACTCGCGGGCAATGCCGATGATCGAGAGGCAATCCGGCCGATTCCATGTGATCTCCAGATCCAGCACCGTCTCCGGCGGCGGCAGCACGTCCCGCATCAGCGTGCCCGGCTTCAGCGCCGGATCGAGGATCATTATGCCCTCATGATCCCCGAAAAGCTTCAGTTCCCGCGCCGAGCAAAGCATGCCGCACGACACCACGCCGCGCAGCTTTGCCTGTTTGATCTTGAATCCGCCATCCGGAATCTTAGCTCCGACTCTGGCGAAAGGCGCCTTGATGCCCGCACAACAATTCGGCGCGCCGCATACCACCTGCGCTTCCTCCTTGCCGTCCCACACCGTGCAGACGTGCAGATGATCGGAGTTGGCGTGCGGTTCGCATTTCAGAACCTCGCCCGCCACAAAGAAATCATCAAGCGACACGCCGAACTCCTCGACGGCTTCAACCTCTACCCCGGAAAAGGTCAGCTTGTCCGCCAGTTCCTTGACAGAAAGATCCGACACGTCCACATACTCATTCAGCCAGCTCACAGGTACTTTCATTCACAAAACCCTTTTTCGCTCAAATGCCGTGCCAGTGTAGCACACCCCGGCAAAGAGTTCAGCCAAAAGAAAAACAGGGGCGATTTACATCCTTCCTGTTTCAGCAGGCCAGAACCTTCAGGTTGGGATAGGACAGGATGCGCTCGTCGCGGGTAACCACCCTCAAATTCTCCTGGATCGCCGTTGCCACAATAACCCGGTCAAAGGGATCCTTATGAAAAGGTGCGGGGAGTTGGGTC
>JAQWAM010000312.1 GCA_028707675.1 Kiritimatiellia bacterium
CGGTTCGACGCTGCACACGCGCGACATCGAGCCCAGCAGCAGCGGCAGCGCCGCGTCGCCGCTGACGTTCGAATTCGACGACTCCGAATGGATTCCGACCGCCGGAATTTCCGCCGATTATGCGTTTTCGTTCACCAATGCCGCCAATCTGGCGATCATAGCGACGTCAGGGGGCCTCATCCTCTCGCCGGGATCGGGATTAACATGGTCGATCGTCCATCCGGTCTCGGGTGCGAATGGCAGGATAGTCAAGCGCGGAGCGGGAACGCTCGCGTTCACCGGCTTGAACGCCCTTGCCGTCGGCGGCACGAACGAGGTCGATGCCGGCACCTTTGCGGTCGCCGCGACTTCCGTCGTCGCATCCGTCAAGGCGCATCTCGCCTCCGGGACGACGCTAGATCTTCTCGGCGGCACGCATGTCGGCGCCGTCGTCTCCGGGGCGGGAACGGTCCGCAACGGCGCTTTGTCGGCCGCCACCGTCCCGGTGCGGCTTGCGGACGGCACGACGCAGGAAACTCTGACGTTCGCCTTTGACGACGGCTGTTCGCTTGCGCAGTCCGTGACTTTCGATCTCGGCTGCACCGAAGACGAGCCGTTCGAGCCCGGCTCCGGCAAAGTCGTGCTGGCGCGGTACACCGGCCTTGTGCCCGACGGGATCGGATGGAAACTTTCCAACATAGGCGTCAAGCAGAAGTTCGGTGATTTCGAATTCGCCGACGGGGAAATCCGGGCGGGGCTCAAGAACGCTCAAGGCACGGCCATCTTTTTAAAGTGACAACAACAGCCGTGTGACTGTGCCGCGAAAACCAGAGTTGAAAAAGAGCGGCGTTTAGCTTATGATCATTGCAAAAGAAAGGAATTGATTTATGAGACGGACAAAGATGATTGTGTTGGGCATCACACTGGTTTCAGCGCTGGGGGTCTGCGCGGCAGACACTTTTCGCGCGGGAGCCGCAAAAGGCAACATCACGCCAGAGCTGGGCGGCAAGATTGTCGGCGGGTTCAAGCCGTTCGCGGCCGCGCATGTGCATGACGACCTGTGGGTGCGTGCCTTGGTTTTGGATGACGGGAAGACGCGCGTGGCTTTCGCCGTGTGCGACCTGATCGGCATCTCGCGGAACGTGGCCGACATGGCCCGGCGTCTGGTCGAGGAGGAGACTAAGTTGCCCGCCGGCCATCTCCTCGTTTCCGCCGTACACACCCACTCCGCGACCAGCGCGCGGGGTAGCGGCGGCCTGTTTGACTTGGACCAAAAAATGGACGCCTACCAGATTTTTGTGGCCCGCCGCATCGCGGACACGGTGCGCTGCGCCATCAACAACCTCGCGCCCGCCCGCGTCGGCTGGGGCGCTGCCAGCGAGCCGCGCCATGTTTTCAACCGCCGGTGGCACATGAAGCCCGGCACCGTGCCGATGACCCCGCTCGGCGGAACGAACGACGTCGTGCAGTTCAACCCCGGGTACCGTAACCCGAATCTGGTCAAACCCGCGGGTCCCACCGACCCCGAGATATGCTTTTTCGCCGTACAGACCCCGGAAGGGAAGCCGCTCGCGCTTTTCGCAAACTACTCGCTGCACTATGTGGGCGGGGTGCGCGGCGCCGACATCTCGGCCGACTACTTCGGGATGTTCAACGACCGCATCCGGCAGCTCCTCGGGGCTGACCGGCAGGAGCCCCCTTTCATCTCGATCATGAGCAACGGCACCAGCGGCGACATCAACAACATCGACTTCTCCAAAGACCGGCAGAAACTGCCCCCCTACGCAAAAATGCGCATCGTGGCCAACGATGTGGCCGAAAAGGTGCATGCGGCCTACCAGACGATCCAATGGCGCGACCATGTGATCCTCGGCGCGGCCTTCGGCGAGATCGAGCTGCAGCTTCGCCGCCCCACGCCCGAACAGCTTGCGTACGCGAAAGCGTTCCTCGCGGAACAGACGGAGGCATCCAAACCCAATCCGAGGCGAATGGTTTACGCGAAAAGGATCATGGAGCACGACCGCGTGCCCGCGACATGGAAGTTCCCCCTGCAGGCCTTCCGGCTCGGCGATGTCGGGATCGTGGCCATCCCGTTTGAGGTTTTCTGCGAAAGCGGCCTGGATCTCAAGCGCCGCTCGCCGTTGAAACCGTCGTTTACCGTTGAACTCGCGAACGGCTGTTTCGGCTACCTGCCGACTCCGGAACAACATGCGCTGGGCGGTTATGAGACCTGGCTCGGATCCAACCGGGTCGAAATCGACGCCTCAAACAAGATCCTCGACCGTGTGCTGGAGATGCTCACGCAGTTGCAGAAAGCCCCTTGACACCGTGTTTCCAAGCTCCTGCTGCGAGAATCCCAAAACGGGACTCGTTCGAATTATGCCAAACAGAAGCGAGCCTCCAAAGGGTCACGAGCCGCCATCCGGAAGCCGGGATGAAAAGAGCCTAGCCGCCCCGGTCTGGACAACCGTCACCGACACAACCATCCCTGCCTCCGGCACCCGCGACTTCTCCGCCCGTCGGGTAGAGTCGCATGCGGCTATTCCGTCGCCTCCGGCAATACCAGTAGAAACTTCCAGATCGGCACCACCTTGATGGTTCCCGAATCCGTGTCGATCCGTTCGTCTTCAGCCCTTGTCACGATGGTGCCGGCCATGCACCCCAACTCGCGCATGGCCTCCGTCAAAGCCGACACTTCGCGCTTCTTCGTCTGCGGGTCGGCCAAGGACTCGCATGACTGAACCAGCAGCGGAGGTCGAGCTCGTACCGGCACGACGAAATCGACTTCCCGCCCCGCCTTCGTCTTGCCGTAAAAGATATCCGGGAATGCTCGCCGCAACCCGTTGAACACGAGATTCTCCAGAAGATGCCCAGAGTTGACGAGAACGCCTGATGCAAGCGAGGGTATCACAGCATGGTCGACGCAATAGGCCTTCTTTGGGTTCGAGTGGCTCCGGGCCAGCGATGCATCGAAAAGGCGCACGCTGAAAAAGAAGTACGCATCCTCAAACCACGTCAGGTAGTCGGACACGGCTGACTTCGGCGCATTGTGTCCGAGCGACTTCAGATATCCGGTCAGGCGGTTGACGGAATACGGCGACGCGATGTTGTCCACCAGCCAATGCGCCAGATCGGACACCGCCTTGGGGTGCGACACGTCATGCCGCTCGACCAGATCCCGAAAAAGCACGGCGTGGAAATACTCCTGGTGCGTCTTGAGCCTAACCTGACGCGGAACGGCAAGCACTTCCGGGAATCCACCCGTCTCCCAATAATCCTCAAAGGCTTTCTGGACCAGCAGCCTCCGCTTGGTCGAGAGTTCGCCCGAAGCGTCGATCCCTTTGGAATCCAGAAACTCCCGAAACGAGAAGGGGAACATCTCCCCCCGGACGAGCTAGCGAGGTATGCCTGATGCTGCCCGTGTTTGTCAGCGCCGCCGTTTTGTGGTTTAATTATAACTTTTGCAAATCAGAGGCGCCAGAAAACGATCAGGATTTTATGGATAAGCATTACGACCCCAAGACCGTCGAAAACA
>JAQWAM010000313.1 GCA_028707675.1 Kiritimatiellia bacterium
TAGGGGAATGCTCGCGTCACACCTGAAGAACCGTCTCATCCCCGGCAATGGAACGCAGTTTCACGCGCTTGGGCGCTTTGGGGCAAGCGAGTGTCGCGTCCCAAAAGTCCTTGGTCTTCTTGCCGTTCCGGATCATGAGACCGCGCTTGTCGATCTTGATCTCGGCGTCGCTGTGCCAGGGGCCTTCGGCGGCGGTGCAGTCGGCGCTGACCCATTCGATGAGTTCAAGCCCGTCCTCGCTGATCTCGATGGGCTTGAAGCCTTTGACCGGCTTGGGCTCGGGCGGCCGTCCCAGTTCATCCAGCAGGTCGCCGTTGGGGTAGCAGTTGAGCCCGTGCTTGTCGTTATAGGCGGCGATCTTCTGCTGCAGCCGGTCGCTGTGGAAACTCTCGAAGGTGATGACGTTCTCCGCGCTGACGGAAACGTGCGCCTCGTCGGCAAGGACCACCTCGGAGAGCAGTTCCTTGAGGTCGCGCAGCTCGACCGCACAGTCGGGCGAGGCGTTCTCTTTGATGAAAGCCTCGACCGCCGCGCGGTCTTCGATGTCAACGTAGTAGACCACGACTTTTTTGACCTTGTCGGGCAGGTCGGGCATGGCGCCGTTGAGGATGGTGTTGACGAGCGGGATGTCGAGCACCTTGGTGGTGTGGTCCTTGAGGTCGGGCAGGTAGACGGGCACGAGGCCGAGGCGGCTGTCGTTGAACGCGCCCGCCCAGAAAGCGCCGAGTTCGGCCTCGTCGAGGCGCAGGCCCGTGATCAGCGAGCGCAGCTTGTCCATGGTCTGCACCGGATTGCGGAAGAGGGCCACGCCGTCCCGCACGTCCAGCACGTTGAAGGCGGCGCCTGCGGCCTGCAGGCGGTCACGGGCGGTCTGGATCGAATTGATACCGACATCCGCATGGATGAAGCGTCGCCCCAGCCGGTTGGCAACGGCGGCGGTCACACCGCTGCCGCCGAAAAAGTCGGCGACAACAGAAGCTTCGTTGGAAGATGCGGAGATGATGCGTTCAAGCAACGACTCGGGTTTTTGGGTCGCGTAGTCGGCGCGTTCAGATGCCTGTGAGTTGACCGGACTAATATCAGCCCACAAAGCCTGACAGGGCATGCCCTTCAACTCGTCTTTATAGACTTTTAGACGAATCCCCCCCGTCTTTGTTATGTGTAAACGACCTTCACTGTCTAGCCGTTTCATCGTCTCAAGCGGGCAACGCCACAATGAACGACAGCCTCTATACTCATAGTCGTAGCCCGCGCCCTTAAGCCCCTTTGCTGTTAAATTTCCGCTTTCCCACAAACGGCCATCTGGGTCTTTACACTTGAAACGTGCGAGGTACTCATCGTCGTAGGGTTGCTGTACTTCGTTAAAGGTCGGGGTCAGCGAACGAGTATAAAAATAGATCGAGTTGAAATTGTTGCCGTAAAACTCGGCGTCGCTGTGTGCGGTTGTGCATTTCCAGATTATCTCATTCTGGAAGCAGTCTTCCCCGAACACCTCATCCATCAACACTTTGACGTAGTGTCCGATGTGCCAGTCGAGGTGGACATAGATGGAGGCGTTCGCAGACATAACGGCTTTGATGGCCATGAGGTTCTCGTAAAGCCAGTTGAGGTAGTCCTCCTTGGTCCAGATGTCGCCGTACATCTTCTCGTCGAAGGCGCGGAGCTGGTCGTCCGGGAGCTCCTCTTCGGCCTTGGCCATGGCGGCGGCGACCTTGGGATTGCGGCGGACGTAGATTTTTTTGGCGTAATCCGCGCCGGAGGCGAAGGGCGGGTCGATGTAGACGAGGTCGACCTCGATGTCCTGGGCCTTGATGTAGGCGCAGGCGGAGAGGCACTCGCCGCGGATCAGCAGGTTGGGGTTCTTCTCGGGCGGCTGTCCGACCGTCTCCAGCGTGTCGAGTTCGTAGCTGGGCATGCCGCGGGCGATGCGGCGCAGGACTTTGTCGCTGTCGCGGTAGGCAAGAAGGCGGCGGGTGCGGACGAAGTTGTCGAGCACGGCCTGGCCCTCGATGGGCTGGGGATAATAGGGAATGTAATCAACGGGCATGTGATAATTCCTTGGTGTTTTCGAACTCTTCCGTCCACTCGGCTAGCTTGCGTTTGAGCAATGCCTTGTCGGGCAAATAAAGATTATATTCGGAAGCGTAGATGTTGGCATCTTTGGGCAAGGTCAGCCTCACCAAGAGGTCGTTCTTTTTTTTGCACAGCAGGATTCCGACCGTCGGTTTTTCGTGATCCAACTTTACGTGGCGGTCGTAATAGTTGACGTACATCTGCATCTGGCCGATGTCCTGATGCGTCAGTTTTTCGGTTTTGAGGTCAATCAGAACGTAGCATTGTAGAAGCCGATTGTAAAAGACGAGATCCACAAAGAAGTGGTCGTTGTCAAAGGTGAAGCGCTTCTGCCGGGACTCGAAAAGGAAGCCTTTGCCGAGTTCGAGAAGAAACGCCTGAAGCTTAGAGATGATGGCCTGTTCGAGGTCAGATTCGGAATAGGCCGACTGCTCGTCCATTCCTAGGAATTCCAGAACCAGTGAGTTTTTAAGAAGGTCGTGGGGATGGTTAATAGTCTGCCCTTTACAGGCCAGTTTCTTGACTGCGGCCTTGTCCCGGCTGAGGGCTAGCCGTTCGTAAAGGCTGGAATGGTACTGGCGGGATAGTGTGCGAACACTCCACTGATTCTCAACGGCTTCAATTTCGTAGAAACGCCGTTCTAAAGGGTTGTCGATACGCATCAGTATCAAGTAATGCGTCCACGGTAAAACAAAGTTCTGAGATTGGGTAATCAGCGATTGCCCAATGGCCGCCGTTTCTTTTTCGCTTATACGGGGTGACGGTATTCGTTCTGGTTCTTGCGCCGCTTCCGCGTAAACCAGATAGAAGCGCCGCATCAGTTTCAGGTTGGAATCTGAGAACCCATTGCCAAATTTTTCTGTCAGGCGGGCCGCCAGTTCTTTGATCAGGCGTGTCCCGTACGCTGCGCGATTTTCGCCGTGCTGTTCCTCTTCGACAATCATGCGTCCGATTTCAAAATAGGTGTAGACCATCGTCGTGTTGACGGCGGCCGCTACCTTCTGGCGGGCGGTTTCAATCAGGGCCGCAACTCGAGTGAAGAGTGTTGCGCTTATGGGCTGATTTTTTGCGGACATGCGTGAATTCCTTTCATCGCGAGTTATCGGGGGCAATCCTCCGAGAAAAACGTTTGGATGCGTGCGGCGAGCGTGGCGAGGTTCTGCGGCATCGGTATGTCGTCGCGCAGCATGAGGAAGTCAAACCGGTTATAACCGAACTTCTCATTGTTGAGGCGGATGAAATCGTTCTCCATGAAATTGCGGCGTTCCGTGAAGGCGGTCTGTTCGGCAAAGCCCTTGCCTTTGGTTTCGAGGATGAGCCCCTTGCGGATGTCGCGGTTTGCGTCGCGGCGGATGTTGAGGAAGTCTGGCGTGTAGAAGCCGACCCCGCGCCAGGCGCGGCCGCGGCGGGCGTAGCAGTCGATCTTGAACTCGG
>JAQWAM010000314.1 GCA_028707675.1 Kiritimatiellia bacterium
CACGTTCCGGAACAAGTTCAGGGAACTTGGCGGCGACGGCGTGTACGGCGCATGGATGCTAGGCTATCTCGAGCCCATGTACCGGAACCGCAAGTTGCTCGGCCGCGAGAAGAAAATCAACGGCGATGACCGCGGCGCTTCTTGACTACGGAGCGAATGTCGCGGCGGTCGGGCGTGACGACCGGCTCGGGGACGATTTCTTGCCTTGGCGCGAAAAGGGAAAGCTGGCGTTCATCGCGCGCGACCTCGCCGCGCCGGACGGCGCGCGGCAGGCGCTGGCGGATGTCGTCGAGCGGTTTGGCGGCCTCGACGCGCTCGTCAACAACGCGGCCTACGGCGGCGGCACCGGCGGCAAGAACTGCGAGTTCCGTCTCGAAAAAATCGACGATGAAACATGGAACACGGGGATCGACGGCACGCTCGGCGTGGCGTTCCGCTGCACACGCGCGGCGATACCGTTGCTGGAGGAACGCGGCGGTGGCGCGATAGTCAACATCGGTTCGATGTACGGGCTCGTCGCTCCTGATTTCACGATCTACGGCGACGACATCCCGTGGAATCCGCCGAACTACGGAGCGGGCAAGGCCGGACTCATCCAGTTCACGCGCTATTGCGCGGCCGCGCTCGCGCCGAAGAAAATCCGCGTCAACGCGCTCACGCCGGGGCCTTTCCCGAACGTGACGCCGCAGACCGACAGGAGTTTTATCGAACGCCTCAGCGGTAAAACGATGATGCGGCGCACCGGCCGGGCGGAGGAGATCGCCGGCGCGCTCATTCTGCTTTGTTCGGACGCATCGTCTTTCATGACAGGTTCAAACATTGTCGTCGACGGCGGCATGACGTCCTGGTGAAGGGGCGGATGCCGGATTTAAGGTTAGGCAAAAGGCACTGGCAAAACAGCGGGGCAACGGGTAAACTGACTGGCGATGTTGGACAACCGCCAAAACATGAACACGGTGCCATTTTCAGACCTGACGTCTTTTTACGTCGACCGATTTGACCGGCGCGCGGTCGACCTTCGCGAGGCGGGTGTGCCGGAATGCGTGGTGCTGGGTCAGGCCACCTATCGCCATGCCTACCCGCCGCTGCAGGAACACCGCCATTTCAACGTGGCCGAACTCGCGTTCGTCGCGAAGGGGCAGCAGCCGTACAGCATAAACGGGCGGGATTTCACCCTGCTCGGCGGCGAGGGCACGATCATCCCGCCCGACACGCCCCACAGCTCGGCGGACCAGCCTTCGTACCCCTGCAAAAAAGCCTGGATCCAATTGCTGCTGCCGGATGGCAAACAGACCAAGTCTTGGCTAGGCCTGACCAATGATGAAGCGCGGCCGATTCTGGACATGTTGCGCCAGCCGACCAATCTCTACACGAAATGGCCGACGGACTACGGCCAACGCATCAACCGCCTCTTCACTATCTTCGACCTGCCGCCCTCGCCCCTCCGCACCGCCATGCTGCGGGCCGGCCTACAGCAGATCCTCTTCGACCTGCTCGACCGCAACGTGCCTTTCACCGCCCCTGCCCACCAGATCCGCGTACGCAAGGTCATCGCCTGGCTGGAATCGCTGACCGACGAATCCCCTTCGATCGAGCGCCTCGCCCGCGAGGCCGGTCTGTCGCTCTCCAGCTTCAAACGCGTGTTCCGGGATGTCGCCGGCATTACCCCGCACGCATATATCCTGCATAAGAAGATCGACCGGGCCATGGCTATGTTATCTGACGGACAACAAAGTGTTACAGAAATCGCGCTGGCATGCGGCTTCTCGACCTCGCAGTACTTCGCAACGGTCTTCAAACGCATCACCGGCGTGACGCCCAACGACATGCTGCGCAAACACGGTATCACTGTCCCGTCCGACACCGACGGCCAGTGACGCGCTTGGCTGAAGCCTCATTGACGAGACGCTCAAATAATGGCAAAATATCATCATGGTAAAAACACAAATACAACTTTCAGACACTTTGTACGCAGAGGCAAAACGGATTGCCCGGGAACGGGAGATCTCTTTTGCAGAAGTCGTGCGGCGCGGCGTGGAATACGTGACGCGCATATATCCGCCGCTCGAAAGGAATGCGCAGCAAGCGTGGCATCCGCCTAAACCTGTCCGTTTGGGCGAATTCCAGTCCGCTCCTGAAGATTGGCGCCTGATGGCAAACGAATAGCAAGGGGCTTTGGTCATGTTGTCAATTGACACAAACATTTTTCTCTATGCCTTAAACGCTGATTGTCCCGAATGCGAGAATGCCGGGCGCTTTCTGCTTTCGTGTTCAGACCGCTGCGATGTCGTGCTCTGCGAACTCGTCTTGGTGGAGCTTTATATCCTGTTGCGCAATCCAGCGGTCGTGTCCCGCCCTTTGACAGCTAAGGCGGCGGCGGCGGCCTGCCAAATTTATCGCCAACACCCGTGTTGGCGGCTTGTTGAGAACGCGCCTGTCATGGAGCAGGTCTGGAAAAACGCGGCCTCTGAAAATTTCGCCCGCCGCCGCATCATTGACGCACGTTTGGCGCGAACGCTTATGCATCATGGTGTCAAAGAGTTTGCGACGGTCAACACGCGCGATTTCACCGGGCTTGGATTCCGCCGCGTGTGGAATCCTTTGCTGCCTGTACGGTAACCGAATTCAAAACGTTTTTCTCGCGCGCCGCTTACCCGAACCTAATCCGCGGCACCAGCCGCATCAGCCACACGGTGGCCAGCGCCGTGACCGCGCCGAGCGCCCCCGCATGTCCCCACTTGCCGTACAGCGCGTAACCGATCGCGAAGAGCAGCCCCCAGACCGCCGCGCACCCCAGCATCATGCACAGAATGCCCAGCGGCAGGCCGGAACGCCCGTCGCCCGCGCCGACCGGCTCGCCCCGCGACGCGGCCCACTGCTCGACTTTGCGCCAGCCCGGACCGCCCGCGCGGATCTTGCGGCAGAACGCCGCCAGCACCGCCATCTCTTCCGGCGGCGTCAGATATGTCACCGCCAGCCATCCGGCCGTCGTGACCGCAATCCCGATCACCAGCTTCCAGCCGCTGTAAGCCATGACGCTCAGCAACCCGGCCTCACGCATTGCGCCCTCCAGCCCCAACGGTTCGGCAACGGTTTTGAACAGCACGGCGACCAGAAACGAAATCACCATCGCCGCGATCTCGCTCCAGGCGTTGACGCGCCACCAGAACCAGCGCAGGATGTAGATCAGCCCCGTGCCCGCGCCGACCTGCAGCAGCACGTCGAACGCGCCCTTCGCCCCCTGCAGCAGCAGCGCCGCCCCGCTGCCCGCCACCAGCAGCAGCACCGTCGCGATCCGCGCCATGCGCACCTGCTGACGCGGCGTGGCGTCCGGCTTGATGAACCTCAGATAGAAATCGTTTACCACATACGAGGCCCCCCAGTTCAGATGCGTCGCCACCGTCGACATGTGCGCCGCGATCAGCGAGGCCACGACCAAGCCCAGTAACCCGGCCGGCAGGCGCGCGATCATCCCGGGGTACGCGATGTCGTCGCGCAAAAAAG
>JAQWAM010000315.1 GCA_028707675.1 Kiritimatiellia bacterium
TGTCGCGCATCCAAGAGGCGAAATCTTTCCGTTCGATTTTCATGCTGATGCCGACCTCGCTGAAGGCGTTCGCGCAGACTGCCAAGAACTTGTCGGCCCCGCCGTCGCGGGTGAGGAAGCTGAAAGTCAGGGGGCGGTTGTCTTTAACGAGCAGTCCGGTCTGCGGGTCAGGGCGGTATCCGGCCTCGCGCAGCAGGGCTTTGGCGCGTTCGATGTTGAACCCGAAGGTTTCATTTGCGCATGGCTTGTCCGGAGTGTATAGATCCTCGAAATATGATTTGTGCAGAAAATAGGCGTTGAACATCATGGTGCGGTTCATGGTCTCGCGGTCGACAAGGTGTGCCATGGCCTTGCGCACCCGCAGATCATCGAAAGGCGGGCGCCGCATATTCATGGCGAAGCCTTGGAACCCGATCGGCTTGTGGTTGCGCACGAGACGCTTGACGATCCAATTCTTGTCGAACTTCTCGCCGATGGTCTCGTTGGCCCAGATGCGGGCGGTGTAGACCGAATAGACATCGACCCGGCCTTTTTTGAAGGCCTCGAAGGCGTTCTCGTTGTCGCTGAAGTAGCGGAAGACGAGCGTGTCGAAGTTCATGACGTTGCGCGATGACGGTTTCGCGCCCGCCCACCAGTCGCGCCGTCTGCTCATGCGGATTTCGATCTGCTCTTTGACAGAGCTTAGCGCGTAGGGCCCGGAAACAACGGGATTGTCGAAGTCCAGCCGGTTGAAATCCTGGTTCTGAAAGGCGTGTCTGGGCATGATCTCGAAGGAGCCGAGAGCCAGCAGGTTGCGCCAGTGGCTTTCTTTGGCGCGGAAGCGGATGAGCGAAGCGCTCAGAGCCTCAGGCGAGTCGAAGACGTCCAGAGCCACCTTGGATGCCCCGGTGGCGTTTTTGGGATCCATGATCTGGTCGAAAGTCCATTTAACATCGTGGGCGGTGACAGGCGCGCCGTCGCTCCAGCGGGCGGCCGGATCGATCTCGAATGTGTAGGCCGACTTGTCGCCGGAGATGGACCAGCGCGCAGCCAGGCCTGGGATGAACTCCATGGTGACGGAGTCGGTGTTTAGCAGAGTCTCGTACATCATGCCGAAGACCTGCCGCGTGTAAGTGTTAGAGTCGATGTAGGCGTTCAGACTCTTCGGAGGCTGGAACGCGGCGAAGCGCAGGATGCCGCCGGGTTCGGCGTAAGGGCTGGCGACGGGGTCGGGCCGATCCTGCCAGGACGGCCGCGGGAAGCTCTCCCCGTCAGGGTGAGCCGCCATGGATGTCAGGGCGACTGCCGCTATCATAATCGGGCGCATTACGTTAGTTTTTGCTAGTCTCAAACCGGTTAACATGGATGACAACCATCATATTATAGCCGGGCTTGAAAAGGTAGACAAAAAACCGCTGGAAAGTGTCGCAGATATCTTGTAACCTGCGGATCAGTCCAGTAGTTTCCGATGGGACGCTAATAAAACCAGTCATGTATTACGACACGCACGTTCATTTTTCCGGTTCGGCGGCGGATACGGCATTGATGATGGCTCGTGCCGCCGCGGCAGGGGTCGGGCGCATGTTGGCGGTCGGGGGCAACCCGGAACTCAACGCCGGGGCTGTGGCGGCGGCGTTGGCTTATCCGGAACGTGTGCGGCTGGCCTTAGGCTTTGACCGTGATCAGGCCGGGGCAGTCGCGCCGGATGAGCATATGGAGATATTGAGGGGGCTCGCGGCATCGCGCGAGCTGGCGGCGGTGGGCGAGACCGGTCTGGATTTCCACTATCGGCCCGAGAGCGCGGCAGCGCAGTGCGACCTCTTCGCCGCGCATTTGCGTTTGGCGGACGAGTGGCGGCTGCCGGTGATCGTCCACACGCGAGAGGCCGAGGCAGCGACTTTGAGCGTGCTTGACGAGACCGCTTGGCGCGGGGAAGGTTTGCGCGGGGTGGCGCACTGCTTCACAGGCGACAAAAAATTCGCGTCGGAATTGCTTGAGCGTTCGCTGGCCATAAGTTTCAGCGGCATCTTGACTTTCAGGAATGCCGAGGTTTTGCGCGCGAGCGCGGCTTATGTGCCGGAGGATCGTTTGCTGATCGAGACCGACACACCCTTTCTTGCGCCGGTGCCTCTGCGGGGCCGGCGCAACGAGCCGGCTTTTGTGGCGCGCGTCGCGGCTTGTCTGGCGGAGGTGCGCGGCGACACGGTCGACCGCATCGCCGCTGTCACGCGCGAGAACGCGGAACGGCTGTTCGGGTAACGGACGGCGGCTAAGGCGCGTCAGGCAGGGTTATTTCCGTCTCCTCGCGGGTGGCGAGGTTCTTACGTTTCGCGGAGCCCTTGGCCACATCGTCCGGCCCGATGAACACCGCGTCGGCGGACGTCCCGGCGCTGGCGCGGGCGAAGAATTGTTTGGGCTTGATGTTGGTGAGCGTCAGGTCCACCTTCTCTCCTTCGGCGCGCAAGCGGTTAGCCAGGCGCGTGGCGGCGTCGCGCTGGTCCGCAAACATGTATCCGACAGCCACGCCGCTTCTGGCCGCGGCCGCGGTCTCGCCGAGCGTCTCGCGCAGGATCTCCATGATCACGACATCGCCGAAGCCCAGCCCGACCGCCGGCGCGGGGTCGCCGCCGACTGTGGTCAGCAGGTTGTCATAGCGCCCGCCGCCGAAGATGGCGCGGAAGCGGCGGCCGGTGTCGAACGCCTCGAAAACGATATCGGTGTAATAGGCCAGCCCGCGGATCACGGACATGTCGAAGAGGATCCGGTCTCCGAGGCCGTAAAGCTGAACAAGGGCGAAGAGGTCGCGCAGTCGTTTGACGGCCGGCGAGGCGGGACCCGCCAGCGCCTCGGCCTGATCGAGCGTCCGGACTTCGAGCAGGTCGAAGGTGCGCCGGATCGTGCCGCTGTCCAGCCCTTCAGCCCTAAGGAGGTCCTCGATATCCTGGTCGCTGATTTTGCCGCGTTTGTCCAGCGCAAGGAAAACGGCGGGGTGGTGTTCGGTCGGTATGCCCGTTTTTTCAAGCAGCTCCGCCAGCAGGGCGCGGTTGTTGACGTGGATCTTGTAAGAGTCGTCAGGCATGCCCATCATGCTCAGGGCGGCGGCGGCGGCGGCCAGGATCTCGGCCTCGGCCGTGACCTCCGGCTCGCCGACGATATCCATGTTCCACTGGTAGTGTTCGCGTTTGCGTCCGCGGGTCATGCGCTCGTAGCGGAAGCACTGCGCCATGGTGAACCATTTCAGCGGGAATGTGAGCGCACCGCGCCGCGCGGCGATCATGCGCGCCAGCGTGGGCGTCATCTCGGGGCGCAGGGCCAGACGGCGGCCGCTCTTGTCCTCGAAGTGATAGATCTGCTCCGCGACCTCCTCGCCGCTTTTGCGCTGCAGCAGCTCCAGGCTTTCCACGACGCAGGCGTCGTAAGGCTGGAAGCCGAATGCGTCTGCGGCGGCGCGCCACGCGTCAAAGACGCGGTTGCGCCACAGCATATCCTCGGGGTAGAAATCGCGCATGCCGCGCACGG
>JAQWAM010000316.1 GCA_028707675.1 Kiritimatiellia bacterium
TTTCCCGGCGTGGCCAGTTCCACGGCGCGGCTGAATGAGCTGCCGTATTGCAGCGCCGCGCATTGAAGCGGCGACGGCACAGCCTCAATGCTCATGCCGCAGCCCGGCTTTGGCCTCACCGCGATCACGCAGGCGGTTATGGCCGAACCGCAAAGATTGGCGCTGCCGATGCCGGTGCTGGCCGGCACCAGCCCGTCATAAACACGCCGAGCCCGGAAGAAAGAGTCGCGCACCCGGTTGAACTGATCATACCAGTCCAGAATGTCGTCCATGTACAGCCAGGTGCGCACCACATCGCCGAAAGTCATGCCGGCGTCGGTCAAGGCGTCTTCGATCCCCTCGAAAACCGCGGCGGTCTGCACCTCGCGCGGGGCTTGGCTGTCAGGCGGCAGCAAACCAGTGAGCAGGCAGTAATCGGCATAAGCGTCAGAATAACACACGCCGACCGTGCAATCGCGGCGCCTGATCAGGCGCGGCTCGCAGCCTTCGGCCACAAACCGCTGGTAAACCGGCGGGATCGCTCCGCTGCCGCCGCAAAGCCACAACTGCGGCACGTCCGTGCCCTTAGCCCCCACGCCAGCGTTGCGCAACTGCTCGCGGCTGCCCCAGCCGGTCTGCGACAAAACGCGCCCGCCGGGCGCGGCGGGCACTCCAGCCTTGATGTCGAGCCTGCCCATTTCGTGACGCCTGGTCACGCCCCCGCCAACAAAATCCCGCATCGGTCTCCCCCTATTGTGACAGCAGATACTCAGCCAGCGCCTTGATCTGCTTAGGCTTCAATTCCTTGGTGCGTCCATGCCGGTCGTCCGGGTTGCACACGGTCAACAGCTCTTCCATAGTCAGCGCGCGCCCGTCATAAAGGTACGGCGCCGTGCGCCAGGTTTCGATCAGCGTCGGCGTGTCGAAAGCCGTGCCGGCCTCGTTGCCGATTCCAAACCCCAGATCGTATTTGCGCAGGTTTGTGAAAAGCGCCTCGCCTTCCGGATCGGCGTTTTCAGAAGGGTGGCACTCGGCGCATCCTGAAGACCGGAAAATTTTCGCTCCCGCTCTGGCGGCTTTCGACAGTCTCCCGTTCACCAGATAGGGGCTGGGCACGGGCCGCATCGACATCACGTATTCGTCTATGCACAGGGCGTCCTCTTCCGGACGCACCACAAACTGGATGTGCGACAAGCCCTTGCGGTTGCACGCCTGCATGTCAGGCCTTATACCGGTGATCATGGTGGGGGGCGTCACGTGGGAAAGCAGGAGGCTCTTGCTCTGCTTGGGGTTGCCGATGCCGTCGTTCAGCAAGTCCCAGTTGAGCCCGTCGACCCGGCCGTCGGGATGACAACTGGCGCAGCTCTGCCACTGCTGGAAGCACATGCTGCCGTCATTGAAAAGCATCTCGCCGCGCCGCGCGCGGTCGGCGGACAGATCCACCGGCTCGCCCAAGGCCGCGCTGTCCGCCCGCAGCACCGCCCCGTCCAGATCAACGAATGCCAGCGAATCCGCGAAATACAGCGCCGCGCAGGCCATCCGGCCAGCCGCCGCCACGCCCCGCGGCCCGTCGCCGTCAAACTTAACGCGGCGGCGCGCCCCCGTCAGAAAAGAGAGGTCGTTGGGAACGTCCGAGGCGGACTTAGTGACCTCCGTAACCTTCTCCCCCTTGGCGGCCCGATCCAGCCGCTCGTGCAGCGCAACGCGGTCGATCACGCTGACCTCGCGCGTTCCGGCGTGGGCAACTATCAGGCTTTGTCCGTCCGCCGTGACCACCGCGCCCCAAGGGTTGGCCGCACCCAGATCAACATCGTCAAGCAGCACGGTGTTGACATACGCGCCGGTCTCGCCGTCTAACACGCTAAGGCCGGCCGTGTTCATCCAGCCGCGCTCAAGCTGGGTTGTCGGCAATTGGTACCTGCCGAAGGTGTGCGTCACATAAACATTTTTGCCGTCAGGCGCGGCGCACACGCCGCGCGCGCCGGTCGACCCGTTCGGCAGCGGAATATTGCCGACCGGCTTGAAGGCGCCGGTGTCGATCACCGAGACAACCGCAGAGACTGCCTCATCGGTGGCCCTGGCTGCAGGCAGGAGATTCGCCACGAACAGCAGCCTGCCGCCTGCGCCCAGAGCCGCCGCATGCGGCTCGCGCGGCACAGCCAGCGAACCTTTCACTTTAAGTCTGCGTCCGACCGACACCGCCATCACCGTGTTGTCAAAACGGTTCAGCACATAGACCGTCTTGCCGTCGGCGCTGACCACCGGCGACATAGGCGTGTGCCCTACAGCAACCTTGGCCATAATCTTGCCGTCCTGCCCCAGCCTAAGCAGCTCCCCGCCGACCGCTCCCGCCGTCACGAAAAGCGTCCCGTCCCGGGCCACGGCCAGCCCCGTCGGGTTGCCCGGCAGCTTCCATTCAGCGCTCACGCGCCTTTGGACTGTGTCGAAAAGCAGTATCTTGCCCGCAGTCGCGGCCGTGGCGTACAAGGTCTTACCGTCAGGCGCCGCGGCCAGATATTCCGGCGAAAGGTAAGAACGGGCCCGCACGCAAAACGCCGCAACCGCAACCGACAGGCAAACCGCCCGCATGACCATCACCCGCTTGATCGCGAAACCCATCATATGCTCCTCCCTAAAGCCTGCGCCACAGCCCGCAATTCACCGACCGTCTTAAAAAAGATTTCAGGCGTCAAACTCTGCTCTCCGTCACACAAGGCCCGATCCGGATGCGCGTGGACCTCCATCATCAAGCCGTCGGCGCCGCAAGCCACCGCCGCCCGGGCCATGGCCGGAACCAGCGCGGCACGGCCGGTGGCGTGGCTGGGGTCAACCAACACCGGCAGCCACGTGCGCTCTTGCAGCAACGGCACAGCGCTCAGATCCAGCGTGAAACGCGTGACGGTTTCGAAAGTGCGTATGCCGCGCTCGCACAGCACCATATCCTTTGCGCCGGCGTTGAGCACGTATTCCGCGGCGTAAAGATACTCTTGCAGTGTCGCGCTCATGCCGCGCTTCAACAGCACCGGCTTGCCGCTAGTTCCGACCGCTTTCAGCAGCGCCGTGTTATGCATGTTGCGGGAACCGACCTGCAGCATGTCCGCCACCGCAGCCACCTCAGCGACATCCCGCGTGTCCAGAACCTCGGTGACCACCGGCAGGCCGGTGAGTTCGCGCGCCTCAGCCAGCAGCGCGAGGCCTTCAGAGCACAAACCCTGAAAAGCGTAAGGCGAAGCCCGCGGCTTGAATGCTCCGCCACGCAAAATGTCGGCGCCGGCCTCTTTTACCGCTGACGCGGACTCCAGCAACTGTTCACGGCTCTCAACCGTGCATGGCCCCGCGATTATCACCAGCCCGCCCCCGCCGAACGGCACCCCGCAGACATTGACCGGCCCCCCCCCCTCGGCGCTATGTTTCTCGAACATCATTGCTTGTTTCTCTCGCCACACCAGCACGTCCCGCGCTCGCGCTCGGCCCGCCGCTGTTCAAGTCGGCTCCCGCAAGTTTTCAGCAGGCCG